>JAGMCJ010000202.1 GCA_023129265.1 Thermoplasmata archaeon
GATGGCGAGAGCACGTCCCCGCATATCCCGCACAGGGTGCCCCGCTTCCTCGTCTCCTCGACCGCGGGCTCGGCGGGCTTCTCCTTCATCAGCACCTTGTACATGATGAGCCAGAAGAGCGTTATCCACAGGACGAAGATCATCCAGCCGGCGTTGGAGTGCGCCTGCAGCAGGGCCTGCATCGGGTCGTCGCCCGGCGCGTAGACGCCCACGAGCACGACTATGACGATCCTCAGCAGGTTCGCCACGTAGGAACTCACGAAACCGAGGACCAGAAGCCCTCCCACCCGCCAGTTGACCTTGCTGAACTCCGTGAGGATGAAGGCCGTGAACGCCGACGCGAAGATGCTGAACGAGTAGATACCCGAGCACGAGGTCGTGACAGCAAGCTCATCAAGGCCGAGCTCCGGCGGGAAGGTGAGGGAGGGAATGCCATCGACGGCCCCGATGCTGCTGGGCACACCGAACAGATTCAGGATGGCATTGGCCTCCGGCACCAGGAATATCGCCGAATACGCGTTCACACTCGCATCCAGGTCCCCCTGGAACATCCGCATCAGCAGCAGCGGGACGATCAGGATCAGCACGAGCACGCCGGAGAACATCAGGAAGAAGTCCCTCTCCCGCCCGTACCTTTCGGGAACGAAGTTGTACGCCACTAGGGCCCCGCCGAAGAGCAGGAGCATGTAGTCGTGCGTGCCAAGGGACAGACCGCCGAAGACGAGCAAGTTGTAGGCGAAGTCGAGCGCGAACACGACGACACCGAGAACGGGGAGGAGCGGCCTCAGCCTCAGTCGGACCGAGAAGAACTCGACGATCCTGCGCGCTAGGGCCTTCTCGCGGGGTTTCTCCTCTCCCTCCTCCGGCATGAACGTGAGCACGAGCAGCGCGACCCCCGAAAGGAACAGGACCACACCGGCGTACTCGAGCCAGACGACCTTCTGCGGCAGGATGACGAGATTGATCCCCGTAAGGAGAAGTATGAACTCGAGGAGAAGGAAATATCCCCTGTACTTCTTCAGGAAATCCATTGCGTCCTCAAGCTCTGGCATGCCTTACCACTCGTGCTATTGAATGACAAACACGCCCCTATTTAAAACCTTCACGCCCATCCTCGAAAGAGAAATATATCGCTGACCCTTCCCGACTAACATGAAGATAATCGGGGGGTCTGCTTCATCGGATCTTGCTGGGAGATTGGCTGGGGAGCTTGAAGCGGATCTCGTGGCGACCGAGGTCAAGCGGTTCCCGGACGACGAGGCCTACGTCCGCATCGTCGATGACATCACCGAGGACGATGTCGTTCTCGTTCAGAGCGCGTATCCCGACAAGAACATCATAGAGCTGTTCCTCTGGCAGGACGCCCTTGCGGATCTCAGCGTGAACAGCCTGCGCGTCGTCATCCCCTATCTCGGATACGCACGGCAGGACAAGGCATTCCTCAAGGGGGAGGCGGTGAGCATACGCGCCCTGGCGAACCTCATCCAGATGGGCGCGAGCGAGATGTACACGGTCGACGCGCACAGCGAGGGCGCCTCCCGGTACTTCGACGTCAGGTGGAACGAGCTGTCCGCCGCACCGGCCTTGGCGGGTCATCTGAAAGACCTCAACATCGATTTCGTTCTCGCGCCCGACGAGGGAGCGCTGGAGCGCGCGCGGCAGGTCGCGGACCTCCTCAACTGCGAATCGGACTATCTCGAGAAGAAGAGGATCGACTCGCACACGGTCGAGGTCTCCCCGAAGTCGCTCGATGCCGGCGGGAAGTCCGTCGCCATCGTGGACGACATAATCTCCACCGGAGGCACGATCGTCAGGGCGACGGAGCAGCTGAGGGAGCACGGGGCCAAGACTGTCATTGCGGCGTGCACGCACGGTCTCTTCGTCGGCGACGCCCTCGAGAGGCTGAAGGTCTGCGATGAGGTCTTCTGCACGGACACGCTGATGAGCCCCGTCTCCAAGGTCACCGTGGCGGGCGTCATCGCTGAAGCGCTTGGGGCACAGAGAGACTAGAGTCCGTCCGGTCGTGAGCTCAGGCCAACAGCGCCAGGACCAGGAACATGATGCCAGCAGCCACGAGGAGTCCGCCCCTCTCGTAACCGTCGAAGTTCGTCGACGTCAGGCCTCCGATGAACGCGGTCAGGGCTGCCAGGGCGGTCCCCGAGAACTGCAGGAAATAGGCGAAGTCCACGACCGATTCGTCGCCGTTGGCGAATCTCAATATCACCAGGCTCAGCCAAACCAGTATGATGCCCATGAGAATGCCCATGGCCACCAGGGGCTTCGTGATGAACTTCCCCATGTTCGTCGGCTGCCCTGGAGGCGGGGCATACCGCTGCGGATAGGGCTGATACTGCTGCTGTCCGGGCTCACCATAGGTCGGAGTCTCTCCAGCTTGGGCTCCTTCTTGTGTCGCCAAAACCATCACCGACCTGTAATCGGGAACATGAATATGAATCCTTCTGCGCTGCAGAAGATTGATATCTCCC
>JAGMCJ010000203.1 GCA_023129265.1 Thermoplasmata archaeon
ATAGTCCCGAGGGAATCGGTCACTTGGAGGAACATGAGGGGGTCCTTGGTTAATCTCTGGTGCTTCTCGGCAGTCTTCCTTCTTCTTGCGGCAGGTGCTTCCACGCCTGACTGGCCGGAAGAGGAGGATTTCACGGACGCCTCCGACCTCGTCGCGTTATCCGAAGGGGATTGGTTCTCACACGATGCTTCCGTGAACATGGCGTCCCCGGACCTGACGTATGTTGGCTCAGGCTATCTGACCATGAGCGTTTCGGCCATCGAGACGACGACCGTGGCGGGAATCACATACGACCTGTACAACATCACCCTGAACGGAGACATCCCGGGAGCCGGCTACATCGCGTACCAGGGCTACACGGTCGACTTCGAGCTGAACACGATGCTCATTAGCGGATACATTCTCATGGAGAGGGGGGACCTGTCACTCGTGCGGGCGGACATCACCATCGATGCGGACGGGCGGGCGAGACCGCTCCTTTTCTGGAACCCGCTGAGGATAGACGCGGTCCTGGCGGGAAATGCGGACCCGCCTGCTGAGCTGTTCGACTTCCCCATCTTCGTTGGCGACGCATGGCACGTCTCGTCCTCAACTGTTCTGAGCGGGAGCGTTCACATCGTCCTCGAATCGCTGATCGTTCCCATCGACATAACGGAGCCGATCAATCTCCCGCTGCCCTTCGAGATGGACGTGACGTGTGATGAGAGGTCCCCTGTGACGACACCAGCGGGAACCTTCGACTCGTACAGGATAGTGTCATCGGACGGGGCCGCCACATTGAGGTTCGCACCCGAGGTCGGCAGCTTCGCGACCGCGGACGTGAGCTTCAGCGATGTGTCGATGACAGTGGATGCCCACATGGCCTTGAGCTCCTACTACCGGGCACCTCACTCCCCGACCGTCGAGGAATCCCTCATCCCCTCGATTGTGAACGTTGGCGGACCTGTCATCGTTCACGGTCACACCTCAGAACCCAACGCTGACGTGAGGATATGGGTTCCGGCAAGCGGGCATGAGTGGCTTTCCGTGACGGACGGCAGCGGTGACTACAACGTGACGATATCGGCTCCTACGATCCCGGACAATACTCCAACCGCGTACGATTACGGAAGTCACGGCATCATCGTCGAGGTCTCAAGCGGTCCCCTCACGGGTGTGAACATCTCGACGCTGACGGTGGTCGTGCCGGACCTGCATTTCACTTCCTCCGATCTGGGTGTCGCAGACATTCTCATCGAGAGTACCACAGAACATATCACGGTGACCTTTGTCTCGACCGAGGTCGTTCACAGCCCGTTCGATGTGACCTTCTACGTTGACGATGTCCCTCAACAGTCCGTGAACCTGGCGACCATGGAGGCCGGCTCACCCCGACAGTTCCAGGTGGACTGGCTCACCGTTCTCGGTAGCCACGAGCTCAAGGTCGTCCTCGATCCGAGCGATGACGTGATGGAGGAGAACGAACTGAACAACACACTGTCGAAGGTCGTCTCTGTCTACCCGTACGCGTTCCCTGACCCGCCGGAGTTCGCGAGCGCCGATATCACTGGTCCCATGCTTGAGGATGTTGCGTTGGTGTGGGTTCCGACGAACGACAATGGCGTCCCCATCGACCGCTACGAGGTGTTCCGATCCTCCTCGTACGATTCGTCGGGAATGGGCTACGGTATGATTGCGACCCTGTCCAGTGCGGAATCGCAGTTCGTCGACCAGCTTGCGGGCGAGGGCGACCCGAGCGACTACTTCTACTACGTCTGCGCCAGGAACCTGATCGACCTATCATCCTGCAGCAACACGCAAGCTGGGAAGTTCACTCGGTCCGTGACAAGTGGCATCCATCTCATGTCATTTCCGCTCGTGCAGTCGGACGAGTCCGTCGATGTCGTTCTGCAGACGGTCGAGTTCGACAGGGCCTGGACCTACGACTCCTCGGGCGGGGAGTGGATGTCATGCATGAAGTCCAAGACGTACCGAGGCGGCTTTGCGCGAGTCGACCACACGATGGGATTCTGGCTGAGTGTCACCGAGGACAGCAACCTCACGGTGGCTGGAATCGTCCCCGCTCAGACAATCGTGCACCTCGGCGAGGGGTGGAATCTGGTCGGATTCCCGTCCTTCAGCAAGTCGGTGAGCGTGGCGGACCTGAAGGCAGGGCTCGCGATTGCGAGGGCGGAGGGACTGGACCCGCTCAGCCCGCCTCATTTTCTGAAGGTCCTCAGCGATTCGCACATCCTCATCGCTGGAGAGTCCGTTTGGATAAGAGCGGAGCAAGAGACAACCTGGACCGTGACGAATGCGTAGTCGGCGCAGATGACCTTCTCAAGGCAGGCTAATCAGGTTTGGGAGCAGGCCCCTCTGCCGCCCGGCAAGATGGTCCCCTCTGGGGAAGACGAAAACAAGAAAAGTGAGGAAAAAGGGGGTATCTA
>JAGMCJ010000204.1 GCA_023129265.1 Thermoplasmata archaeon
AGCTCGTGGATCTTCTTCCAGTAATCTTCCTCGTTCTGCCAGTTCCAGGCCTCATCCCAATAGTAGGCATAGTCGTACCTGCCCCAGACGGGCTTCCAGCCCTTGTCTTTGAGCTCTGTCGTCAGATGCTCGGGCTGATCGCTACTGGGACTCAGACGCACTTCCACGTATGTCACGTATCCGCTCATGTGTTTCACCTAACTCTCCGACGATTACACTATTATTAACGTTTCGGTGGCGATTATCACGACAGATAACGACAATCATGTTCGAACGGAGAGAAGCCAGCGAAGCGACGGCATGAAATCGAGGGGCTAGTAGAAGTACCGAGCGATTTCGACGACGACGGCCGTGCTGATCGCCAAGCCAATGACGAACCATGGCGGGACCTTCAGGGCCTTGTCATCCTCTTGATCAAAATATCTAATGAGCCCGGCCGCCGAATGAAATCCCTCGCCCTTCTTCTGCTTTGGCATCCATAGATATCATTTGTCCGCAGATATAAATAGATTTCCAACGTTTTTTACGCAAAACAGGATTCCACGCGGGATGGGTGTGACGTATCACTGGCTGGCTGACTGGCATCGTGCCAAAGTGGGCAAACTATAAATACGCTAGAGGCTAATCAACACAAACCGTAGAGGGGAGGTAAGACATGGCAGACGATAACATAGTGTACATTGGACGAAAACCGACCATGAACTATGTCCTTGCGGTGGTGACCCAGTTCAACGCAGGGTCCGACGACGTCATCATCAAGGCCCGCGGAAGGAGCATCAGCAGAGCTGTGGACGTTGCTGAGATCGTCAAGAACAGGTTCGTGCAGGGCGCGAAGATAACGGACATCCAGATCTCCACTGAACAGCTGACGGGAGAGGAAGGTCGGACCGCCAACGTCTCGAGCATCGAGATATTCATCAGCAAGTAGCACTGAAATCCCCGATCGTCTCCGTTGGGGGGGCAAGAACCTAGCACGTGGCATAGGCTGTTTTCCTCGCGGGCCAGCTGAGGTCGGAAACATACTTATATTCCACCAGTTTCTATGAGAGGGCTTGTCAATGAAGGAGATTGCGAAGGACCTCATCACAGCGGCGAATGAGTCTGACTTTCGCTCCTATCCGAAGGAGGAAGCTCTGTGCGATCCCTGCCTGGGGAGACTATTTGGGCGTGTCGGGACGGGTTTCACGAATGCTGAGCGGGGACGGGTCATCCGCAAGCGCTTCGACGTGCGGCACGAAGGTCCTTGCTCGCTGTGCGGCGGTCTCATGGACGAGGTCCCGAAGTTCGCCAGGCTTGTGGAGAGCGCTCTCTCGGAATACGAGTATGAGACGTTCCTCATCGGCTCACGCACGGACCAGGAGATAGTTGAGAAGGAGGAGACTCTGTGGTCAGACTTGAGACTCGAACGCGCGGAGCCTATCAAGGCCGAGATCAACAGGGAGACCGGCAAGATCGTAGAGGCCTCGACGGGAAAGACCGTGGACTTCGAGAGGCCGAACATCATGGCCATCCTGGACACGAGATTCGATTTCGTCCAGCTCCAGGTGAATCCTTTGTTCACGCACGGAAGATACAAGAAGCTGGAGAGGGGCATACCTCAGACGAGATGGCCATGCAGGGAATGCCTCGGGAAGGGGTGCGAGAGATGCAACAACACGGGCAAGATGTACCAGACGAGCGTGGAGGAGATCGTGGCAGCTCCCTTCATCGAGCGGACGGAAGGAATGAGTGCCTCCTTTCACGGAATGGGGCGGGAGGACGTGGACGCGTTGATGCTCGGAAACGGTCGCCCGTTCGTCCTGGAGGTGAAGGAACCGAGGCGCAGGTCAATCGATCTCAGGGCGATTGAGGAGGAGGTGAACGGGTCACGGTCGGTCAGCATAGACGGGCTCAGACCCTCCGACAGGAGGGAAATGGTGCGAATGAAGGAGGCTAGACCGACGAAGACCTACAGCCTGAAGGTCACGTTCCAGGAGCCTGTGGAGAAAGAAAACCTTAATGAAGTAGTTAGGTCATTCAAGGGGACGGAAGTCGCTCAAAGAACACCCACCAGAGTGCTTCACAGAAGGGCGGACCTCCTCAGGCGGAGGAAGATCCTGGAAATGGACGCGAAACCGCTCGGTCCCAAGACCGCGGAGATCGTCCTGACCGCCGAGGCGGGAACCTATGTGAAGGAACTCATAAGCGGGGACGAGGGTCGCACGACACCAAGTCTCAGCGGACTGCTCGGAGTGCCCGCCGTGGTGGATGAGCTCGACGTGACTCGAATACACGAAAGTGAGTGAAATGGGAAGAACCTCGAGAGGCCCGAGAAGAAGGACGAGGAAGAAGCTCCAAAAGCGAGCCAGGGAGAGGGGACTCTCTCCCATAACGAGGCGCTTCGTTGAGTACGAAGAGGGGGATCTGGCGAACATAGTGATAGACCCGAGCGTCCAGAGGGGTCAGCCTCATCCCAGGTTCCATGGACTCACTGGAAGGATTTTGGCCAGAAGGGGAAGGGCGTATCTGGTGCAAGTGAGGACTGGAAACAAGATGAAGCAAGTCATTGTCCGCCCTGAGCACTTACGCAAATCGAAATAGGGGCGGTTGAGCATGGACGACAAACTTTTGTCCCTTGGGGAAGTGAAGAGACTACTCGAAAAGGAGGGCAAGGAGAGGGAGCTGACGCCAGAACAGATGCTGGCTCTTCAGCACACTGAGACCTTCGCCAAGCTGGGTCCTGTCAAGGTCAAGAAGCTCGTGAGCGAACTGACCAAGATGGAGCATGTGAGCGAGTTCCACGCTTTCAAGATCGCAGATCTGCTTCCCACTCATCC
>JAGMCJ010000205.1 GCA_023129265.1 Thermoplasmata archaeon
CAGATGGTACTGCCATACGTGCAGGTCCTACCTGCCCGCCGGGAAGCCAGCGGTCGTCGTGAAGAAAAGGCCCGCAAAGAAATGCCCGACATGCGGAGAGGACCTTACGTACGTAGAGAAGTACGACAGGTACTATTGCTACGTCTGCGCGAAGTACGCCCTTAAGGAGGTTCCCGCCAAGGCAGCTCGTCCGGCCGTGGTCGCTGTACCAGTGGGGAGATCTGGAAGCGCGAGAGCCGGGATTGCCATGATAGCGACCGGAGCCACGTTCTTCCTGGTTTCCGGACTACTGACACTGTTCATCGCCATGGGAATGATCTCTGATTTCTCCTTCTATGAGAGCTCCGGTCGGATAATCACTCTGTACGGCATGTTCCTCACTCCGGTCTGGTTCGACCTGTTCTTGTTCCTTGGCATCGTCTTCGTTCTGTTCGGTGTCGTCGCAGGTCTTGTCGCCACAACGAGTCCCAAGAGGAGATAGCCAAGTATTTTTGCCTCCTGAGACATTCGAGTTCGCGCAATGACATTGGAGAACATCATCAGACGGTTCAGGAAGCCGGGGAAAGGGAGTCCTAAGAGGTTCGTCTCAGCTTGGACGGAGCAGGAGGTCCTGGACGGCGAGGTAACGGACTGCTTTGTCGTCGTTCTTCGAACAAAGGGCTGCTATTGGTCCAGAGTGAGCGGGTGTTCCATGTGCGGGTACATCAACGACTGCGCCGAGGAAGCCCCTCCAGAAGACGTCATCGCACAGTTCGAGGAGGCCATGGAACGCCATGCCGGTCAGAGGTTCCTGAAGATTTATACGTCGGGGAGCTTCCTGGACGATGACGAGATCGGGGTCGGTGCGATTCAGCATATCCTAACCACTGCACTTACCAGGGCCGATGGGGTGCTCATCGAGAGCAGACCGGAATTCATTACTAGGGAGCGCCTTGAAGGTCTGCCTGACTCAGGCAGAATCGAGATAGCCATAGGCCTTGAGTCAGCGAACGATGTGGTTCTCCGGAACTCGATTAATAAGAAGATGGACTTCGGCGACTTCAGGAAGGCGTGCGAGCTTTGCCAGGACATGGGAATGGCAACACGGGCCTACATCCTGGTCAAACCCCCGTTCCTCACGGAGAAAGAGGCGATCACGGATGCAGCTTCGACCGCGCGGTCGGCGTCCAGTCTCGTTGACACGATTTCCCTCAACCCTGTCAATGTTCAAAGGAACACGCTCGTGGAATTCCTGTGGAAGAGGGGCGAGTACCGACCTCCTTGGCTGTGGACTGTCTTGGAGGTCCTCGATCAGGCCGAGGATGTGGATTCGCGCGTGGTCGTTTCCACGGCGGGAGCCGGCAGCAGGAGAGGTGCCCATAACTGCGGTCAGTGTGATTCGGCAATCGTCGATTTTCTCCGCGAGTTCTCAACGGACAGTTCAGTGGACCCGCCAGATCCGAGATGCGAGTGTCGGGAGCAGTGGCTCGATCTCCTGGACGTACAAGGACCTATGCAGTGCTCAGCGAATCCTCACTCGTTCTTCGACAGATAGCTTTTTGGCGGGGTCCCTCTTTCTCCCCTCATGCGCCACTATCCTATCAAGAGGGGAAACAAAGAGAACTTGCAGTCGGACAACCTTCGCGCTCTGGTGACGGAGAGCTTCGGCGACTGCTCAGAGGAGGAGGGTAGACTCACCGCATCCTTCGGTGCCCTAAAGCACATCTCCGTCTGGACCGACGGAAAGGACTTGACAATCGACACGGAAATGGATGCGTCCGTTCCGGATGATGTTGCGATGGAGACCATAAAACGATTCAATGATTTCCTTAACAGGACGACTGGCTATACGTCCAAGGAAAGAAAGAAGAGGGCGGAAAAAGAAGCCAAGAAGTAGTGGCGCTCAGCACTCAAGATCTTCGTCATCGCCCTCAGGCTCAGATCGCCTTTCTCATCACGACTACTGAGTGTAAATCGGCGCGCCTAGCCCGCCGGAACTGCAGCACGGAGCTGGAGGGAGCTAGGCTATCCGAACAGTGCTCCCAGACCGGCGGCCGCCTCTTCTTCGCTGACCTCTTTCTTCTCTTCCTTCTTTTCTTTCTTCTTCTCCTCTTTCTCGGGCGCTGCGGCTTCAGGTGCTGCAGCGGCGGGCACGGAGAACGCGGTTGACATTGCCTCTTCGATGTCGACGCCTTCGAGCGATGCGGTCAGAGCTTTCACCCTGGTGGGGTCCGGCTTGACACCTGCAGCCTTCAGGACCTTTTCGACGCTGTCTTCCGTTATCTCCTTTCCTACCGAGTGGAGGAGCATTGCCGAGTAGACATATTCCATTCGTTCACCTCCGTGATTCTCATCCGAAAAGCGCACCAAGACCCGAGGCGGCCTCTTCCTCGGAGACCTCCTTCTCTTCTTCCTTCTTCTCCTCGTCGGGCTTCTCTTCTGGTTCGCGCTTCTTTCTTGTTGTGAGCTTCTCCTTGAGCTCATCGTCGAGAGCGTCGGGAATCCGCGAGGACAGGCTGAGCATCTGCCCGTGAGCCTTCTGCAACAGAAGCTCCGCCGTCTTCTTCGTCAAGATTCCAGAGGCCATGGCCACATTCAGCGCTCTCTGTTCCGCCTGGACTATAAGGGGTTCGATGGTCCGATCCGTGACGTAGTGTACGAACATCGCCAGGTTCATCGACCTGCATATCGCATCGGACAGGCGCGACATGAATTCGACCTCATCGATTCTGAGGTCTTCTGGCGAGAAGATCAACCCGTTCTCGTAGACTCCCGTCAAATTCAGTCCTACGATGATAGGATAGATCTCGAGGCGCGTGAGAACCTGAGCCACCTGCCTGGGTATCTTCTCCCCTTTCTTTACGAGGAGCGTGTCCTTCTTGATGACCACCTTGCCTCCGTCGATCGAGGCAGGTAGCCCTGCTCTCTGGAGCTCGCTCATGATCGGTCCTGGCTTGAAAGGTGTGTCTCCTTCCTTGACGAGAATGTCCTCGGGGCACACTTCTCCACCCTTGGCGGGCGCTTTCGTCTTCGTGGACTCCGTTTCCTTGTAGAGCTTGAAGGGATTAAGATCTGTCAGCACGAATGCCACTTGCCCGCTCAAGTGGTCCGCGAGCTGTTCGATGCCCTCCCTGCTCTCCGTGAGCCTGGTCAGTGAGTGTTGAATCAGGCTCTTCTTGGAGACTATGATCCTGACTCTCCCTCTCAACCTCTGGCGGATGTGCTGGAGCTGCGGAGCGGGTATTCCCTTGACATCCGCGATCGCGACAACCTGACTCTCAGTGACTGCAGTGGCCAGTTCCTCGACCTTTCGGACTTTCCATTCAGACACTTCCACCGTAGCCATCACCTCACATAATCTTGACAGCAGGTCCCATCGTCGTCTTCACGTACGCCGATTCGATGTTGTCCTTTCCCCTCTCGAGTCGTGAGACCAGCCGCTTCATGATCTCGTCCAGATTGTCGGCGAGGTCCTCGGGCGACATGCTTTTGGTCCCCACTGGGGCATGGAACGTCCTCCTGTCCTTCGTTCTTATCTTCACGGTCCTCTTCATGCTCTCGATCATCGGCTTGGGGTCGGCTCCTGGCGGAATTGGCTTGGGCATCTTCCCCCTCGTTGCCAGTATCACTCCCAGGCGCTTGCCTATCGTGGGCATGAGCGGGGCTTCCGCGAGGAAGAAATCAATCGACCCTGCGATCTTTCGCGCCCTCCTCTTGTCGTCTGCCAGGTCCTCAATATCCTCGGGCCCGAATATCATGTCCGCGGAGCCCTTCGCCTTCACAGCGAGCTCCCCCGTGGCGAAAATCGCTATCCTGACCTGCCTGCCCCTGCCTTTCGGAAGAAGGATCTCCTCCTCTATCCTGTTCTTGGGCACGGAGAGGTCCACATCTTTGAGATTCACTGCGATTTCAACGCTCTCCTCAAAATTCCTCTGCTTGGAAGCTTCGATCGCCTTCCTTATCGCCTCAACCGTTTCTTTCTCGACCAAACAGAGACCTCCCGTAGTGCAAGCGGCCTTGGCCTCCTACAGTGGGAAACTGCATATCCAGTGCTCGGATATAAGTCTTTGGATTCTCAATCCCCCGTGAGCACTCCGTCGTAGACGCCCTCTTTGATGTCCTTCTGCATGTCCTTGGGGTCTTTCTCCTCCACTGTGACGCCCATGGAGACACAGGATCCTATTATCTCGAGCGCCCTCTCCTTCTCCTTCTTGCCGAGCATCGACGGCTTCTTCATCTCTGCAATCTTCTTGACCTGCTCGATTGTCAGGTCGCCGATTCGCGTCCGCGGGGCGTCCCCGGACCCTTTCTCCACTCCCATCTCTTTAAGTATCAGCGCCGAGGTCGGGGGCGTTCCCACTTCCACCTCAAACGCCTTCGTGGATGAGTCAACTGTGAGCGTGACCGGGACTTTCATCCCCTCGAACTGCTTCGTCTTCTCGTTTATGGAGTTGATGACATCCATTATGTTGACTCCCATCGGACCAAGGGCTGGCCCAAGAGGGGGTCCGGCAGAAGCCTGCCCTCCGTCAACGAGAACCTTGAGAACCTCGGCCAATATCACTCCTCCCTCTCTTCCTTCTGGATTACCCTAACGCTGTCTCCCCTCACAGTGACCGGTATGGGAACGACGGCTTCGAAGAGCTCGACGGTAATCTCCTCCTTGGCCTCATCGATCTGTTGGACCCTGGCCTTCTCGCCCTTGAACGGTCCTGCGATGAGCTCGACAATATCGCCTTCGATGATTCCAGACACGAGAGGTTTGGGCGCTAGGAAATGATCAATCTCTGAGAGCGACGTTTCTCCTTTCACGACGCCCCGGGCCCTCCGGATGCCTTTGACCACCTCCTCGAGCCTGTCTGGGTTTATCGTCTCAACGAGCACATAGCCCCTGAGGGTCGTCGGCGACAGGACGGAGAATATCCCGGTCTTCGGGGACTTCGCTCTCGCGGCGACGGAGTCCGCAACGCTCTTCTCATGACCTATGGATGTCTTGACGGCCATTATCATCTGCCTGACGGTCGTGGATATCGTTTTCATGTCGGAAAGGGCTGGATCTCCTCTTGAGGTGGCAATAGCCACCACGTTGAGACGGTCACCGTACTTCGGTCCCCTCGGGGCGAGCACGTTCAACGTGAATTCCTTCTTCTCGTGCGATCTCATCTCGATCTCCCTTTCCGTCTCCTCGGTCAGCGTGATGTCCCACAGATCCTTGAAGAGTCCCTCGATCTTGACGGTCCACTCAGAGTGCTCTCCTTCCTCCTCCTCTGCATACATGAGGTCGAGCTTGAGGTGAACGGTGTCCTCGCTATCGCCAAGGTTCTCCAGCGTCATCTCGAAGTCATTGGACGAGCCCGACGTGACCACCAGAGTGGTCTCCTCGCACGTGAGTGCGATTCCGAAGCGCTCGGACCGTTCCTCGGGTTCCTCCTTTTCCTCCTCTTCCTCTACTTCAAAAACTCCCACTGGATCAATCTCCCTGGCTATGCAAACATCTTTGGAAGCTCTACCATGATGAGGAATATCAGAAAGCCTACCGCGCCAATCAGGAGTATGCCGAGACCCGTGATTTGGAGAACCTTGATGTACTCGTCCGTCGTCGGTTTTCGAGCCATCCTTAGGATTCTACCGTACTTTCCCCTGCCAATCCTCTTGGCTTTCTCCTCGATTTTCCTCTGTATGTCCCATGACTTGTCAACGATGTCCATTGGTCGCACCGAACTACTTGATTAAGTCAATACCGCCTACTTCAGCTTTTCGGACCTCTTCTCGGCCCAGAATCTGTCTGGACTTCACGCCCGTCAGAATCACCATGACCCGCATGACGTGCTCCAGGGACGGTTCCACCGCAGCTCCCCAGATGATTCGCGCGTTCCGGCTAATCCTGCTCTGAACTATCTCGGCGACCTTTTCCGCTTCGCTGACCGTCATGCTTGTACCGCCGGTGACGTTGACCAGCGCGCCCGAGGCATTGGTTATGTCGACATCAATCAGAGGAGAGTTTATTGCCTCCTCGACAGCTTCCTCGGCCCGGTTATCGGAGTCGCCCTCACCGAGGCCGATCATCGCCACGCCGCCACCCTTCATTATCGTCCTTATGTCGTTGAAGTCGAGATTGACCAGGCCGGGCTTCGTGATGACCTCAGTGATTCCCTTGATTGAGCGCATCAGAACCTCGTCGGCCACCTTGAAGGCAGCGTTGAGCGCCAGTCTCGGGACCAGCTCGATGAGCTTGTCGTTCGGGATCACTATCACTGTGTCCGCGTAGTTCCTCAGCTTCTCGAGCCCATACTCCGCGTTCTCCATTCTGATCGTGCCTTCTGCCCTGAACGGAAGAGTGCATATCGCGATCGTGAGCGCCCCGACCTCCTTGGCCAGGCTCGCAATGTAGGGTGTTGCGCCCGTGCCCGTGCCGCCTCCGAGACCGCACGTGACGAAGACCATGTCCGCCCCTTGGAGGATGGCTCGTAGCTCCTCCTCGCTCTCGCGGGCGGCTTCCTCGCCTATCTGCGGCAGCGCTCCGGCCCCCAGACCTCTCGTGGACCTCTTGCCCAGGAGCAACTTGTGGGGCGACCGGATGGTCAGCAGGTGCTGCGCATCGGTGTTCGCCGCGTACAGTTCCGCGC
>JAGMCJ010000206.1 GCA_023129265.1 Thermoplasmata archaeon
GGAAGAGGTTCGTCGAGCTGATGATTAGGTTCGTGCAAAGGACGCGCCACGTTGGCCTTCTCGTACTCCTGAGCATTCCCTTGATGACGGACACAGTCCCCATATACATCTATTCCCTCTTCAACACCGAGGGAGAAGTCCTTCGCATGAGCGTTTTCCTGGGCGTCAATTTCGTTGCCGCAGTGATTCGGTCGGCAATAATCGCCGTGCTATTCGTGGGATTCGGCCTCGTGGCGGTCTAGCAACGCAACTATTTTGTCCTCGGGGGGGATGACCACTCAGATGTTCAGGCTACCACCGGTGATGACGTCCGATGAACTCTTGGACACGGCTTTCAGGAGGGTCTCGAAGGTTTCCGTGAGAGGGAGGAGTAAAACGGAGACCGCCAAGAGATCGTCCATCAAGAAAATCGAGGTTCTCAATAACGTCATCGTGTCCGCTCTGACACGATATCAGAAGAAGTCCCCTTCGGTGGATAATCTTCATCCGTTCTATTTCGAGATAGTTGACATCCTCGTTGGCAGAGACGATTTGAAGAGATCCTTGGGCGCACTGAAGTGGTGTGCGGAGAAATCCAGCGAGATTGGGAGGACCTACATCAAGAGGGTCAGAAGAACGAAGAACCACGGAGAGATTGAGAGCCTTAGAAAGGAGGCTTTTGGCCGGATATCGTCGTTGTTGAAACAGACATCCAATAGTCTGGATTTCCTGATTGATGCGAAGAGGAGACTGCGAAGGATGCCTTCCATCGACCCGGAAGTGCCCACAATAGTCATCGCTGGATATCCCAACGTGGGCAAGTCCCTACTCGTGAGAGCGATGTCGTCCGGGAAACCGAGAGTGGAGAACTACCCTTTCACGACGAAAAAGGTGTCGTTAGGGCATTTTGATCAGGACCGCACGCGTTTCCAGGTCATAGACACGCCAGGCCTTCTCGACAGGGAGATGGACAAAAGGAACGTTATCGAGAAACAGGCCATTGCGGCTTTGAGATACCTGGCTCACGTGATCGTTTTCATCCTCGACGCGACGGAAACATGCGGATATGAGGTCGCGAAGCAGGAGAACCTATTGAGGGATGTCGCTGAGCAGTTCCGAGATATCCCATTGGTTGCCGTCGAGAACAAATCCGATCTGATGAAACGGGACTCTCCGCGCATGCGGATCTCGGCACTCACTGGTGATGGAGTCGAGGAGCTCAGGCGGGTTGCGGCGGAAGCAGCTATATCCCGCGCTCTTGAAGTCGCTCGTGCTCAGGAATCTCGCTGATGTCGAGACCTCTCATTGGCTCCCCGAGGGATTTCGAAACCTCTGCGACGACTGATGGGTCATCGAAGTTCGTCACGGCCTCAACAATCGCTCTCGCCCTCACGGACGGGTTCTCGGACTTGAATATCCCAGAGCCGACAAAGACGCCGTCGCAACCGAGCTGCATCATGATAGCTGCATCGGCCGGTGTGGCAAGGCCACCAGCCGCGAAATTCACAACGGGAAGCCTCTTCATCTTCGCAATCTCCTTCAGGACTTCGTGAATCTCCTCGACCATCGTGGAGTATGTCTTCCCGCCAAAAATCGTCATCGTCAAGAAGTCTGCGTTCTCATCTGCCAAGTGGGACTTCACCGATTCAGCGAGCACGAGGTACTTCTCAGCGAACTTCCCGGCGGTTCTATGCATCTCGGTTTCGGACAGGTCGCAGAGTCTGGAGATGGAGAAGTTCATTAGCCTCATATGGCGGACCGCTTCCACGACGTTCCCCGTCCCCGCCTCACCCTTTGTCCGCATCATCGCGGCGCCTTCAAATATCCGCCTGGCCGCTTCGCCCAGGCTTCTGGCCCCGGACACAAAGGGTATCTTGAACTGCTTCTTGTCGATGTGGAAGTAAGGATCCGCTGGGGTCAGGACCTCGGACTCATCGACCATATCGACCCCGAGGGTCTCCAATGCCTGGGCCTCCGCAAAATGACCGATCCTGGCCTTGGCCATTACAGGTATCGTTACCGATTCGATTATCTCCTCGATTTTCTTCGGATCAGCCATCCTGGCGACGCCGCCTGCAGACCTAATGTCGGCAGGGACTCTTTCGAGGGCCATGACGGCAACGGCACCTGTTTCTTCCGCAATCAGGGCTTGCTCGGCGTTTGTGACATCCATTATGACACCGCCCTTCTGCATCTTCGCGAATCCCCTTTTGAGGAGTTCGGTGCCGAACCGGAATTTTCTCAGATCAAGATCTAGAGGCATTTTTCATCACCCACTGGGACATTTCTCTACTCAACGTGCTTATTTCTAATTTTCGGTCTGATGAGGGCAGGCCAATACCCCTCAATAGGTTCTTATAGGATTCGGTCGAATGACAACTGGGTGCGTGGAACCTTGCCGGTGATATGCGTCACAGGTATGCCCGGTTGTGGGAAGGAGGAATTCATCAAAGTCTGCGCAAACCATGGGTATCAGATTACCAGAATGGGCGATGTCGTGAGGGAAGAGGCCCGAAGAAGGGGACTACCTTTCAGTGACCCGAACGTTGGCGGCTTGGCCGACGAGGAAAGGAGGATTCACGGTCCTGACATATGGGCTCGAAGGACACTTCCCTTCGTTCAATCGTCCAAGTGTGTGATTGACGGACTGAGAAGCGATGCCGAGCTCAAGGTCTTCCGGAATAGCTTTGCCGGTTCCCTGAGACTGGTTGCCATCCTATCCTCACTGGAGACAAGGTTTCGAAGACTCGTGGCCCGAGGAAGAGAGGATGACATTCTGTCACGGGATGAATTCGACAGGAGAGAAGAGAGAGAGACTGCATGGGGTTTGGGTGCGCTCATCGAATCGGCGGACGTGGGCATAGAGAACGATGGGACCTTGGAGGAATTCAAGATATCCATAGAGGACTTCCTCGGCGGGCTGGGAGAATGAGCATTCTGCACAACGTCAGGTTCAGGGCATACTCCCATGCAACTGAAGACAAGTCGAGAGTGGAATCTGCCATGAGATGCGTTTCGGGAGCTCAGAACGTGGAGACAGAGACACTCAAGGGGCATCACGGCAACCCGCTGGTGAAGATGACGGTCTTCCTGAGCAAGAGAAAGGACTTGGAAGCCTTCCTTGGGAAGCTCAAGACTGCGGGGATCCTCGAGGAGATCCTTGGTACGCTGGACAGAAGAATGGACGAGGAAGGAAGTCTCCACATGAGACTCTCGAAGCAGGCTGCGTACAAAGGAAGGATCGAAATAACCGAGAAAGATGATGCGATATCACTCACGGCCAAAGTAAGGGCTTATCCAGCCAATCGGGATGTGGCGTTGAGAGTGCTGGTGGAAGCGTTGCGGGAGTGATTCATTGCACCTGACAAACGAACAGGAAGAGTTGCTGGAGAATGGCCGTTTTGGGGAAAGGAAAGCGATGGAAATCCTGTGCGCTCTCGGCGACATCTTCGGTGCTGACCGTCTCGTTCCGATAAGCTCCGCGCACGTCAGCGGTGTCTCGTACAAGACGATAGGGGACGCGGGAATCGAATTTCTCACGGACATGTCGCAAGGAACGAGAGTGAAGGCAAGAACGACGGCCAACCCGATAGCGATGGACAGGCAGAGATGGAAGGAAATGGGAATACCGGAGGGTTTTGCCCAGAAGCAGATGGAAATCGTGGCGTTATATGAGAAGATGGGTGTGGAGGAATCTTGGACGTGCACACCGTATCTTGCTGGTAACCGACCGTCTCGAGGCGATATCATTGCATGGGCGGAATCCTCAGCAGTGGCCTTCGTCAATTCTGTCATTGGGGCTCGCACGAACAGGGAAGGGGGCCCATCTGCGTTGGCCTCAGCACTGACGGGCCTCACGCCACGATACGGCCTTCACGTCGACGACAATAGGAAGGCAACGGTGATAGTGGATGTCTCGAGCCCACTGAAGGGAAAGGACTTCGCCAGTCTGGGATGCATAGTGGGGGAGTTCGCGAAAGATGGAATCCCGTATTTCAGGGGACTGTCTGCCAGCGAGGATGAATTGAAGTCCCTAGGAGCCGCTCTGGCATCGACAGGCTCGATTCCCCTTTTCCACATTGAGGATGTGACTCCAGAGCATTCAAATGCGGTCACTGACAGATTGGAGAGAATCGATGTTGACCGAAAGGACCTGGATGAGAAAGCAGACGAGCTCAGCTCGGATGAGGAGCCGGATTTGGTGGCCATCGGGTGTCCTCATCTCTCGATGAAGGAGCTCGAAGAGCTAGCGAGCATTCGAGAGACAAAAAGGAAGGGGACCGAGATTTGGTTGTGCACGAGCCGACACGTATACGGCCAGGCCAAAGACCTTCTCAACCGACTGGAAAGTGTCGGGAAGGTGCTCTGCGACACGTGCATGGTGGTTTGCCCCATAGAAGAGAGAAGCGGAGTCGTGGCAACGGATTCGGGAAAGGCTGCATTCTACCTACCCAAGTTCTGCTCACAGAAGGTCGTGTTTGACGACGTCGAGAGTATAATGAGGAGATTCCTGTGAAGCTATCGGGTAGAAGGATATCGAAAGGCCGAGCAGAAGGTGTCGGGTTAGTCTCGACTTCGCCAGTCTCGTTTCTTGGTGACGTCGATCCTGAGAGCGGCTTGATAACGGACCCCAAGAGCGACATCTTCGGCGAGTCCATCCAGGGGAGGGTGCTTGCGTTTCCATTCGGGAGGGGCAGTACGGTCGGGTCTTACGTCATGTACAGCGCGATGAGGAACCAGCGAGCCCCTTTGGCGATTGTCAACGAAAGAGCAGAGGCGGTAGTGGCAACCGGCGCGGTGATATCTGGCATCCCCATGATTGACGGAATCGACATTGGCCTCCTGAGAACGGGGGACAAGATGGTTGTGGATGCCGATAGCTCCTCCGTTGAGCTGCCCGACGTACGATTGAGGAGAGCGGTCACGTCCCTCCTGCTAAATCAGGGAAGAGTCCTTCTATTGAAGAGAAGCGACGAAGTCGGCACGCAGAGGGGGAAGTGGGCGGGTGTTTCCGGGTACTTGGAGGACGATGAGGACTCTGTGGACAGATCCAGGCAGGAGATACTGGAGGAGACGGGTATCGGGAATCCACTGCTCAAGGAAAAGGGAGAGCCCATCCTGGCACGAGGGAATGACACGATATGGGAAGTCCATCCATTCCTGTACGAGGTCGACACAAGAGAGATCACGATTGACTGGGAGCACGTAGAGTACCGGTGGATTCGCCCAGAGGAAATCTCAAGCTACGATCGCGTAACCAGACTGAAGAGAGTGCTTGATAGCATCATGCGGTCGCAGAGAACTCCACGGTCAGATTAGGGGGCTGACGAAAGCTACAAGAGAAGGGCCGCCACTACGAAAAGGGACCGAGGACCGAGTCCACTTCTCGTTCCAGCAAGTTGAGCTGATGCTCGTCGAGTGTTGAAGGATTGACGGATATCAACAGAATGGACCTGTTGATGGCAATCTGGTCTCGAAGGGACTGGATGAGTCGCAGGACGGTTATGAAGTTGTTGTTCGTGATCAGATACTCGATGCCGTCGAGAAGCACGACTCCGGATTTCTTCGTGATGAACTGCTCGAGAGAGAGGCTCAGTTTCTCCAGGTCCTTGGGGCGGACCGAGTCCTCTTTCCCCACATTGCTAAGCCAGAGTATGGGTACCTCTTCGAGGCCGTAGGCCTCCCTCACTTTGTCAGGATAAATGCGAGTGACGCAGAAGCCAGGTTTCCCTTTCTGGATGCTCTTCAGGAGCATTTTGAATGTGTATTCCGATCTCTCTTCCTTTACTAGGTAAGTGAAGGCCTCATTCAAATCGGGGATCTCGGCCTCTGCGACTGCAGGTTCAGGTTCCTCGAACTCGGCTTCTGGCTCCTCTGGCACAGGTTCAGGTTCAGCTTCTTCGGCAAGCTCCTCGACTGCTTCCTCAACCTCCAGGGGAGGTGCTTCCTCGGGAAGAATCTCCTCTGGGACAGGCTCCTCAGGAACTTCAGCCTCAACCGGAGGAACTTCCTCTGGTGCCTCCTCGACGGGAACAAGCGACGTTCCGCAACGTCGGCACACAGTCGCGTCAGCCTCGATTTTTGTCCCGCAGAGTGGACAAACATGCTCAACTTTGCCGAAATGGTCAGCGAGTGCAAAGGCCAGACTCTCGGGTATGCCCTCGACCTGCCTTATCTCTTCGAGATCGGCACCAGCCAGCCTGTCGTAGTCGTATCCTTTCGAGAGCAACCACTCAGCGTTCTCCGTAGAGACGCCCTCGACTTGCGTGAGAGTGTCAATCTTGTCCTTGACTATCGTGGCTGCCGCAGCCTCCATGAGCTGGGCCCCGCAGTGCTCGCAGATGAGGGCTTCCGCCGAAA
>JAGMCJ010000207.1 GCA_023129265.1 Thermoplasmata archaeon
AAGCAAAAACCTTATTTGGTGACCATACAATCCATGTCCTGGACTCGTGCGGTGTCCTAATCCATGAGGTTCTCGGTCACCGCTTGTCATGCAGAAGAACGGGAAGACATATGTGGGCAGTAAAACTCAAACACAGTGATTGTTCATATTCCATTTCCCACTCAAGGAGATAGTTCATGTCACAGAACGAGAGCGGACCCCCCATCCAGACCTGGATTTTGGCTGTCATACTCCTGGCGACGTCGGCCTTTGCGTTTGCAGGCGGGCAGCTTGCCACGCTCGATCCAGAAGCTCCCGCGAAAGATCTCGCGGATGTCCAGACGGACTCGATGTTCCAGTACGAATCTCACGTCATCACCGCGGAGGAGGTCGAGAAGCTCAAGGCGGAATTCGGCGTGCGGGACCCGCAGAAGAACTACAACATCCTGTTCGACGGGTTCGGCACCGGACTCGCCCCGCCAACGGAGGCTGAATGGCAGGACATGGTTGGCACATCGTGGGTCGACGGTGTCAACGAGCCGATGCTCGAGCCGATGGTCGATCACTCGCAGGAACCGTACTTCCCGATCGTCCGAAGCCAGGAGGGCCAGGGCTCCTGCTCGGCCTGGTCCGTCGCCTACTACATAAACGGCTACAACCAGGCGAAGGACATGAACTGGACGGATGCGTCCACGGGGAACAACAGCCATCTGATGAGTCCGGCCTTCGTATACAACAAGGCGAACGGCGGCACGCCTGGTTCCTGGCCGTCGGGGAACATGCAGGTGATCATGACCGTCGGGAACTCCGTCTGGGCGGAGATGCCCTACAATCCCTCTGACGCGGTCTCCTGGGGCGATGAGGACGCGTGGAGAAGCGCACCCCAGTTCCGCGGACGGGACTACCAGTGGACGAGCCCCACGAACACGGACGTCCTCAAAGCGTGGGTCGCAGAAGGATACGCCCTCTCAATAGTCCTGGACGCGGGAAACTACGGCAAAGGGCTTGGAAGCGGTGACGATATAATAAACTCGACAGAGCACGTACCGGGGAATCCCAACCACGCGAACACAATCGTCGGATACAACGACAGCAAGGAAGACGACGGTGAGATCGGCGCATTCAAGATCGTCAATTCCTGGGGTTCCGGCTGGGGCTCAGAATGGGGAGGGAACGGCTACTACTGGATGACCTACGAGGCCGCAAAGGAGCTTCCGGGAATCGTCCTGAAGTTCCGCGACAAAGTGGACTACGAGCCGTCCCTACTTGGCGTCGTGAACATGGACCCCCAGGGAGGTAGGAACGCTCTTGTGACTCTGGGCATCGGTGCGGTCAACGGCTCCGCCGCTTCCAGGTCACCCTGGTGGAGGGGAGGAGACCACGACTTCCCACCCTTCATGGCACTCGATTACACAGACTTCAAGAACGAGTGGAGGAACGGGCACAACCACTTCTTCCTCAGAGTCGGCGCAGGGACGGGCTACTCGACGATAACTTCCTTCAAGATTGAGCTCTATGAGAGCGGCTACAGCCCGGGTGTGTACACGCGCATATCGGACGAATCCCCGGACACGCCCGAGGACACGCCAGGGACCGTAGCAGTCTCCTTCTACCCGAGCATGAGGATCACGAACCCTCTCGACGGAGATGATATCAACGGGCTCGTGAACATCACGGGCCTGGCGACGAACCCGCTGTGGACGGTCGTGCTCAGAGAGGACTTCGAAGGTTCATGGCCAGGCACCTGGGTCGTGGGCGACAGCACGAGCTCTGGCGGGGATGACTACTGGGGCGTGACGAGCGCCAAGTACTACGATGGTGTGACGAGCGCATGGTCCGCGGCGTTCGGAGAGTACTTCGAGACGCCCTACACTGAGGACTTCGACAACGCCGGACTCCTCCCGCCAGGATGGACCACCTTCAGCGCAGGCCCTGATTCGCACCCGTGGCAGATGAAGTTCGAGTCGGGAAGTGATTACACGGCAGAGTGCAACAGCTCAGAGGCGGGACCGGGGACCGATATCACGGAATGGTTGCAGATGAGTACTGGCTTCGATGCCACCTCCCACTCCTCGCTCAACCTCACGTTCGATTTGGACTATCAGCACGGTGACGGAGACGAGTACGCGAACGTTCTGTACTCCACGAGCGCCAACTACCCTGCGTTCACGGGACTGAGGACCTGGATGGCGACCGCGCAGGGCGTTGAACACGTTGACCTCTCCGCAGCGGCGGGGGACCCGGCGGTCTATCTCGCGTTCCTCTACCACGGTACGAATGACATACACATGCGGGTCGATGACATCGAGGTGATTGGCGGGCTGCCCAACGGCAACAGGCTGCTGTACGACGTCGACATGGACGCCTACATGCATCACGACATCGACCTGAGCGGGTACGACTCCGCCACACTCATGTATAACTACTGGCTGGACACCGAGAGCGGTGTCGACTACGTTTATGTCGTATACTATGATGGAACGTGGCACTACGTGGACCCGCACACAGGGGACAGCGGCGGATGGCAGGGCTCGACAGTCCTGATACCGACGACCGCCACGAAAATAGGGTTCCACTTCCACAGTGACGGAAGCGGTCTGGAAGAAGGCGCCTACGTGGACGAAGTCATCCTGCTTGGCCACGGCGCCATCGACGAGGTCTACGTGAAGATAGACAACAGCTCTTGGAACCTTGCGACAGGGACGGCGAATTGGCACTATGAATGGGACACGTCCTCCCTGCAAGAGGGCTGGCACACGATATACGCGAGAGGGTACTTCGGCTCCAACTTCAGTGAGGATTCTGCCAAAGTGACGATCGATCACTCTCTCCCAACCAACCCGAACAGCTACAGCAGCTCCCACACTCTATCGGAATGGTCGAACGATAATACTGTTTGGATACGGTGGTTCGGGGCTTGGGACAACCTCAGCGGGATTGCCGGCTTCGCGGTGGAGTGGACACTGAACCCCACGAGTGTCCCTGGGGAGAACATCCACACGACAGATACGGAGACGACGAGCTTCCCGCTTCCAGACAGCAACAGCTGGTATGTGCACGTAAGGACCGTGGACAAGGCCGGGAACTGGGCGGTTGGCGCATACCACGTGGGACCCTTCTACATAGATGCGACGGCGCCGGACAATCCCAACAACTACATCTCCAGCCATCAGATGTTCGTGTGGTCGGCCGACGACACAATATTCATCGAGTGGTCAGGGGCCTCTGACGCGACGAGCGGTGTCTATGGCTACTCGTATGCCTGGTCGTTGGTCCCCAACACATTGCCAATCGGCTTCGTGAGCTCCCTTTTCACGAACACCACCAGCTTCCTATTGGGTCCGAGCGACAGCTGGTATTTCCATGTGAGGACGCAGGATGTGGCAGGTAATTGGGCTCCGAGTGCCTATCACGTGGGCCCGTTCTACATCGACGTTGAGAATCCGTGGACCGCTCATGCCTTTGCCGGAACGGTGGGCGACTTCGGGTGGTTGATCTCCGATGTCAGCGTCGTCCTCACCCCTTCGGACAACCACAGCGGTATAGACCAGACGATGTACAGAATCGACGGTGCGCCCTGGGGCGTGTACCTCTCCCCACCAGATGTCGTCGACGACGGGAATCACACGGTTGAGTACTACTCCACGGACAATGTCGGCAACAGCGAGATGACGAGGACGGGCGCGTTCGGCAGGGACGCCACCGCCCCGTTTAACCCCGACGGCTTCACGTCGAGCCACGGCGTGGGAAGCTGGTCGGAGGACGATACGGTAGACATCAGCTGGACGGGCGCATGGGACGATACGAGCGGTGTGTACGGTTACTCGTACACCTGGACGAGATTGCCCGCGACACTGCCCGGCACGACCATGAACTCGACGAGCCCGAGCACGACGAGCCCGAGCCTGGGCACCGGCAACGACTGGTACTTCCACGTGAGGACCAGGGACGTGGCAGGCAACTGGGCTCCTGACGCATATCATGTGGGACCGTTCTACATCGACGTGAGCCCGCCTTCAACGCTGGACGATGTCTGGGCAGTCCTGGAGGGCATCGACTGGCGGGACGTCAACATCACTTGGACATTCGCCACGGACCTCGAATCGGGCGTGGAGAGATATGACTTGTACTACGGTACGACTCACGACCCTACGGGGACCGGCTACGTGCTCCTCGGCTCCGTACCCGCGGACACGAACCACTTCGTTCACGCGAACGGCGGAGAGGGGGACTTCAGCAACTACTTCTACCAGATAAGGGCGGTGGACTTCGCTAACAACTCGGCGCCGTATGCGACCCAGGCGGGCAAGTTCGTCAGGAACCTGGCTCCGGGCTGGAAGCTCGTTTCCATCCCGTTGGAGCAGAAGGATGAGTTCACGGACGCGGTGCTCAGGACCTTGGATTTCGAGATCGTGCGCTACTACTACGCTGGAAGCTGGAAGAGCTACTACCCGCAGAAGAGCTACTGCGATCTGACGCAGATAGGAACGCATATGGGCCTTTGGGTGAACGTCGTGAGCGGGTCCAATCTGACCGTGGCGGGAAGGGTTCCCACGACGACAGTCGTGAACCTCGCAAGGGGCTGGAACCTCGTGGGGTATCCGTCATTCGACACCGGCTACACGATTGCGGACATGAAGGCCGATTCGGGCGCGCTCGGGGCGGAGGTATACGACGCGACGTCGCCGCCTTACTTCCTCAGGGACGCGAACGACGTCGAGACCATGGAAGCGGGAACGGGCTACTGGGTCGAGGTCTCTGTGTCGGGAACGTGGACAGTGATGAATCGAGCGGACAATCCGCAGGATCCAAAGGGCCTAGGAGGCGGTGAAGATCCGAAATCCCAGCCGTCAGAGTCCGAGGTCAAATCGGTCCCGAATACGGATTCCGGTCAAATGCCGAAGGTGACCCCCGCGCAGCAACCGGAGGTGCTTGGCCTGCTCCTGGCACTCGTGCTGGTCTGTATCTTCTCCCCGCTTGGTGCCGTTCTCTACCGGAAGAAGGAGCGATGACGGGGGACCCCTCGAGCATACTCCCTGTTGTTTGCGGTGCAAGTCCGACCCACGCATGCTTCTGGCGCACCGGTGGACGCTCTCATTTCTCATAAGATATAAATACGGCACAAATCTATCTCCACAGCCACAAGGGAGGGTTACCTGAAGGAGGGTCTCCCTAAGAGGAGGTGGCTGAACGAAGAAGAGGTTTCTCTTAGCTATAGGTATCGCACTGGTAATCAGTGCGCTTCTCTTCCAGACCGTTAGCGCTGCGGCCCCATTGCCTGGCGCGATTTTCACGACTCTGGAAGATGGCACGAGAGTGAATGCGAACATCTACGAAGACAAGCGAGATGTCTATCTGGATGGCGGTCCTGGTCCCAATGCACCGAAGGATGCTGCTGGACTCCCTGACGGGAACTACTACTTCCAGGTCACGGACCCGCCGGGAAAGAAACTGCTGTCCCAGGATCCAGTGTTCTGCCGTGAGTTCAGAGTGGAGGATGGAATCATCGTTGAGTACGTCTCCATAGGTCGTGAGTACTACGGTAAGAATCCCAACAAGCTAATCCCGTGCTACGTCGATGGATGGGAGTACGGAAAGCACGACCTTGGACTGGACATCGATCACGGTGCCCTGACAATCCAACTCATGCCGTACAAGAACACCCCCAACAGAGGCGGCGTCTACAAGGTCTGGGCAACTCCCGTTGAGCACTTCGACGGAGATCCGAACCTGGTGGACAACGGATACTGGCCGGGATATTACCATGGCTTCGTCCCAGCGTACTCCAAGACGGACAACTTCAAGGTGAGGGGCAATGGCAAGCCGAAACCGACTCCAGAGATTGAGGTCTGCAAGTTCGAGGACCAGAATGGAAATGGGATCTGGGAAACTGGTGAGCCCATGATTCCGGGATGGATGATCGACGTCACCGACCCGCTCGCCGTGACGAACACATACTACACGGGCGAGAACGGATGCATCGTTCTTGATGCGTCGATGGATGGCGACTACATGATTCAAGAGAACGTCCCAGCCGACTGGACCCTGACCACGACCATCGTCGATGGTGCTGTTGTGCCGACGACGGACACAGTAATCGTCACGGTCGACTACAAGGCGCAATTGAGCTACAGCGTCACGTTCGGCAACTTCCAGCACTTCAAGGTCTCTGGATACAAGTACAACGACATGAACGGTGACGGCGACTGGGACGTGGGCGAGCCAGGCATCGAGGGTTGGGAGATAACCCTTGAGCGGTCCACGGACGGCGGCCTGACATGGACGACCTATGCAACAACGATGACGGACGCGAACGGGTACTACGAATTCACCGTGACCGATGGCGGCGAGTACAAGGTCGCTGAGGAGGACAGGGAAGGATGGACCCACACGAGCGATGCGAGCTTCACCTTCACAGCCATGTCTGGAGTGGACCAGGGACCGTTCGACTTCTTCAACTTCCAGTGCTTCTCCGTCTCCGGATACAAGTATGAGGACATGAACGGCGACGGCGACTGGGACGAGGGAGATACCGGCCTCGCGGGCTGGACGATAACCCTCTACAAGTTGGACGAGTCAGGTGCTTGGGTCGAGTACACTACGACGACCACGGACTCCAACGGCTACTATGAATTCAGCGTCTGCGAGGGCGGCGAGTACAAGGTCGCCGAGACCGAGATGGAAGGTTGGATAGCAACTGGCCCGGCGGAATACGCGTTCACAGCGGTGAGCGGTCAGTCGCAGACATTCGACTTCTTCAACTTCGAACTCGGCGAGGTATGCGGCCTCAAGTGGTACGATGTCGACAAGGACGGAGTGAAGGACGGGACCGAGGACATCATCACAGGCTTCAAGGTCGAACTCTGGAAGGATGGCATTCTCGAGGAAACCGTGTTCACGGACACCAACGGTGAGTACTGCTTCTCCAATCTGGGTCCGGGAAGCTACGAGGTCAAGGAGATCATGCCCAACGCTCCAGGCGAGTACTATGTCTGGGCCAACACATACCCAGGCGACGGGTACTGGGCGTTCGACATGACGAGCGGGTTCTTCAAGGACGACGCTGACTTCGGCAACGTAGTCGAGTACACGGGCGGACTGACGTGGGGCTATTGGAAGACCCACACCGGACACGGTTCCCCGCCGAGAGACCCGACATACGACCTTCTTCCCGACAACCCGATGGCTGTCGACGTGGAAACGCCAGACGGCGACTACGAGGTCGACAACGACGATGAGGCCAAGTGGCTCTTCGACGGCGCTGGAGACTACCCGAACAACTGTGAGGGAACGTGCAGGAGCCTGTTCAGGGCCCAGCTGTTGGCGTTGCACATGAACCTTCTGAAGTTCGGAGCGGACATGGCCGATGCGGTCTACGTCTACGATGGTGATGACTACGACGGATGGACCGTCCAGGAGATCTACGACGAGGCCATCTGGAAGCTGCTGAACGAGGACGAGGACTACGACTTCACGTCCTTCCAGGAGACCTTGGACAACATCAACAACAACGGGAACCAGGGTACAGGCGACCACGTCTTGGTGTTGCCAGAAGCACCACCCATCGAATACCCGTAGAAGCGAGAAGGCGGGATAACACCCGCCACCCTTTCCTATTTTTTCTGACCATACGCGAGGCCAGGGCTATGCTTTCCTGTGAACTCTGACGCCGGTGAATGAATCCTGCGCCTATTCCTCAGGTCGAGGCAAGCTCTCGAACAATGCCTGAACAGACCCGTCCGGATCCTGGAAGACCGCGAACCAGCCTATATTGGGGACCTCCGTCTTCGGTACGAGCATCTTCCCGCCAAGTTCCTCGATTTTCTTTGACGTTTCGTCGACCGAGTCCACGTTGATGTGGTTCAGAACTCCATGGCTGGGCTGACCTTCTTCTGGGACGAACAGTCCTCCATGTGGCGGTGTCGGCGCGTGGAAGAGCGTGTAGTCCATCTCGGGGACGTCCTCAAACTTCCAGCCGAACACCTCACCATAGAACTCCTTGCTCTTCTCCTTGTCCTTCACCGGGATCTCGATGTGGGTATAACTACCATGCTTGGGTTCTTCTGTCATATCCAACCCCCTGTGACGGGGCCAAGGGAGAATGGAGGTAAAAAGCTTACTGGGGGAGATGAGTGAAAATCGAAATGCGGAAAGGGGTCTCGGGCGACATCGACCTTCTCAGACCGGTCTCTGTCTCATGAGTTCGAACCCATTTCCTACTGGGGGCGAAGGGCTCTGGCAGCCAGCCAGTCAGCGCCTCCGTTCCCAGGCCTGTTCCGTACGAAACTCACCTTGCCTGACGAGCTCGTTCCAGATCCCCTGTGGGGGTTTGCGCTTCTTGCGGTCTTTCCGAACACATCAATCACCTCAACCCATACTGAGGATGGTCACAGGGTTAGACTTGAGCGGTAAGAAGTGAACGAGAAGTGACCACTTTCGGCAGCTTTCCCGGACGGTCCCGTGCGCTGAACAAGGTTTATTTACCAATCCAGCCGATGACATGATGGATGAAGAAGATCAGAATCAAGAGATGGAGAGACGGCGACTTTGAAGAGGTCGAGGATGTCGTCGCCGAAGAGACGTTCCTCCATCTGGAGATCAACGAGAAGATTGGT
This sequence comes from Thermoplasmata archaeon, assembly GCA_023129265.1. GTDB lineage: Archaea > Thermoplasmatota > Thermoplasmata > RBG-16-68-12 > JAGMCJ01 > JAGMCJ01. Next base: position 8,595 of record JAGMCJ010000207.1, read on the forward strand.
TTTGACACGATAGTCTCTTCTCAGAACATCAAGGAGTTCGCTTACGGTAATCTCTTCGCCGAGGGCTTCATCGATGAGCCCTCTGACATCAAGAAGTATTCGGAAAGGGAGAAGGACGGGAACTTCCGGATAGACGTCACCACCGACATGGACTCGGACATCTCCTACAGGAGGAACTACAACATACTCTGGACGGACTGCACGACGCCCTCGGACATCCAGAAGAGGATTGGCGACAGGATAGCGCAAATCGACTCCCCGCTCAGGGTCAGGGCCTCGGATGTCCCGCTCGTGCACAAGAGGATATCCGACCACGTGGACGTGTACAAGCAGACGGGCGCATACCACTACGCGTTCCTCTTCGACGGAGAGATGGAGATCATGTCTGTTGCCTTCGACGTCAGCCGCCACAACGCGGTGGACAAGGTCATCGGCTCCATATTCCTCGCGGGCGGCGCTTTCGCGGACAAGGCCCTCTTCGTGACCGGGCGCATAACGTCCAACATGATCTGGAAGTGCCTGCGGGCGGGAATCCCGCTCGCCATGTCTAGGAGCGCGCCCCTGTTGGAGGCCATCGAGCTGGCGAAGACGTATGACATGGGAGTGATAGGATTCGCCCGCGGGAAGCGGTTCAACCTCTACTGCGGGGATAGATACATAGACTTCGGGTGATTGCCTGGCGGACGTTTCCGTAGCGATTCTGACCGGCGGGAACTCCTCCCGCTTCGGGCGGTCCAAGCAGCTCCACGATATCGAGGGCAGACCGCTCTTCAGCGTATGCTACGAGAAGTTCACGCCCCTATCGGACGACGTCTTCCTCCAGGGAGGCTTCGCGGGCGCTGTGGTTGACGTTCGGGGGGACCTTGTGAGCGGCGTGGGACCGATCGGAGGGCTCTACTCGGCCCTCATGAACGCGAGACACGAACGGGTGTTCGTCCTCGCGTGCGACATGCCGCATCTGGACCCGAGGATTCTGACCCTCCTCCTGGAGCACGGGGAGAGCGAGCTCGTCGTTCCGAGATGGAGGAACGGCTATCTGGAACCGCTCTGCTCGCTCTATTCGAAGACGCAGGCGCCGCTCCTGAGGGAGATGATGGACAGCGGCGTCCTCAAGATATCGAGGCTCTTCCCGGAGGTGGAGAAGTCAGAGTTCCCCGTGATCGATGATTGGATCGAGGAAGGCCTCATCTCGAAGGACTGCTTCCTCAACATGAACGAGATGCGGGACTACCGGGAGTAGCCTACTCCTCCTGCGCCTCTTCTTGAATCAAGAGCCTGGGCAGTATCCTGGCCGTCTCGACCGTCGCCTTGCTGGAGCTCACGAGCTTCTGGACTTCCTTCTTGAAAAGCTCCGCTCCCCTTGGCGGGTAGACCATCCCGATGAGCGTGTCCTCGACCGCGTACTTCCTCGGGATGAGCGCCATACCGTGCTGGACGCCCTCGACGACTATACAGCTCGTCACCTCTCCGATGACCGCCTTCCCTCTCACGACGAACGATCCCGGGCGGACGACCCTTATGCCCTTCCTCTCCATCCTGAAGCGGA
>JAGMCJ010000208.1 GCA_023129265.1 Thermoplasmata archaeon
GCCGCGATATAAATGAACCCGCCAAGAACGCCCTCTTCGAGCGGCAGGCGGGAGCTGTCAGCGAGCAGGAAAACCACCTTCCCGCCAAGCCCAGCCTGGTCGGCGTTCCTTTCCGCGACAGATAACATCTCGCTGGAGAAGTCGACCGCCAGAACCTTTCCCGCCTTCTCGGCCAGGTAGAGGATGTGTCGTCCGTTCCCGCAGCCGATATCCGCCGCGAGATCCATGGGTTCTAGGGACTCGACGAAATCCACGACTTCCCGCCAGGGTGACCTCCTCGTGAGGTCGAAGTGCTCCGCTATCCTGTTGAAGACCTCGGCGGTCCTGCCCTTCGATGCGTGGTCGACCATCCGCATAGGCATGGATTCAACGCTGATTAAGATTGCCTGAGACAAGGTCAAAAGTCGAGGAGATGATGCCGCCTCATGACCCTCGATTTCCCGCCCTTCAGGCTTCTGCACTGGATTCTGGATAACCACGAGAAGGTGAAGCACGACCTCGCCACGGGGAGCCTGACAGGCACAGAGGAGCTGAAGGACGCCGTCTCGGACCTCAGCGGGGCCGGTCCCGAGAACGTACTCATCACGAACGGGGCGAGCGAGGCGAACTTCCTTGTCTGCGCGGCCTTGCTCTCTCGCGGGGACGATGTGCTCGTCGAGAGGCCTGTCTACGAACCGCTTGCGTCCATTCCCCAGGGGATCGGTTGCGAGAATTCGATCCTGCAGGAAGGTCTGAGGAGGATATCGGAGGCGCTGAGGGAATTCGCAACCTAGTCGGGCTACCTGAAGACCTCGCCCGTCTCCTGCGACCACAGGAGAAGGTCCAGATGCCCCATCGGGATGCCAATCTCCTCCGCGTAGGCCCTCATCTTCCTCTCAATCTCCAAGTACTTCTTCCTTGACATGTAAGCGGGCATCGTCTCGATGACTCCCGCCAGCTCCAGGTTCTTGAGGATGTGCCTGTCCAGGATGGCCAGGTCCAGACCGAGCCCGACGTTGCGGAGGAAATGCGACGATTCCTTGTAACCGAGCCCCTTGACGTTCTTCGCGAGCCAGTCACGCAGGCCCTCGGCGTCGAGGTGCCCGGTGAGCTTTTTCTTGATCCGGATACGCCCACCGCTAGAGAACTGCTCCCTGGCGGTGAAGATGTACCGCGCTTTGTTCCCGCCGAAGCGGACTCCTCCGAGCTCCGAGCGGATGTCGTCCTCGGTGCCGCCGTACAGAGTGCCAATCCCCTTCATCCCGTTGATGGCACGGTCACACGCCCTCGCCCTCGACTGGGGCGTGCAGATGCAGAAGCAGAGCTCCGCGAAGACATCCTCGTCGTCCCGCTCGAGGAACCTCTTGAAGTCATCAATCCGGTCTTCGATTATGACCTTCCTGGAGGAATACGACCTTTTGAGCTCCTTGACGCGCTCGAGATTGTAGGAAGACAAGTGAGTACCGTCCAGATTCAGGCCATCAACGGTATATAACGATTCTTCAGGTATCCTCCCAAGAGTAAGTCGTTGAGGGCTCTTTCTGAATGTTCGGAAAGGGAAAGGAAGATAAGGGACAAGTGAATTGGGGGCGACAACACAATGACATCTACCCACGTTGTAACCCCACTCAGTGACAAAGGACTGCTTATATCCCCATAGGACAGAATAGTAGCAGAAAGATGAGAAAACCCTCACAGAACAGACATTTGACACGAATGTGGAGGTCGATTACGAGGGATTTAGGAGGCAAACATTATGGATGAACATATCGTTCGGAAGCAGGCTCCCACAGAGGAGAGTGCCTGTCCAGAGTGCGGCAGCGCTCGCCTTGAGATGGACTATGTGCGGAGCGAGGTGGTCTGCTCGGATTGCGGTTTGGTCGTAGATGAGAAAATCATAGATCACGGTCAGGAATGGACTTCTTACTCGCAGGAGGACTGGGCCAACCACGCCAGAACCGGCCCGCCGATGAGCTATCTCGTGCACGACAAGGGGCTTTCCACGGATATCCCGGAGGCCAATGTCGATGCGCAAAAGAGACGCCTCAGCATGAAGACGAAGCAGCGGTTCTATCGGATGAGGATGCTGCACAACCGCGTGCGGGCGGGAATCCCAGGCGGGAGGGGTCTGATAGAGGCTCTTAGGGAACTTGACAGGATTTCCTCGACGCTCGGCCTGCCGCCCACGTTCAAGGAAGAGGCGGCCAGGATATACCGCCGAGCGAGGGAGGGAGGACTCGTCCAGGGAAGGAGCATCCGCGCCGTGATGGGCGCATCGGTCTATGCGGTGTGCAGGCTCAATGATGTGCCCCGCACGTTCGACGAGATTGCGAAGGCGGCGAACGCCGACACGAAGGCCGTGAAGCGGGCCTACAACGCAGTCTCAAGGAAACTCAGTTTAACCCTGCATCTGACGAGGCCGAGGGACTACCTGGAGAGGTTCTCCAGCAGGCTCGACCTGTCCAGGAAGGTACGCTCAAAGGCACTGGAGTACCTGGACGCCGTCCCGGAACTGGACGTCGTGTCAGGGAAGTCGCCCTTGGGCACGGTGGCGGCTGCGATATACATGGCAGCCGTCGAGGTCGGAGAGCACGTGACCCAGAGGGACATCTCCCAGATCGCTGGCGTCAGCGAGGTCACGCTGCGTGCGAGGTGCAAGGAGATTGAGACGGTGGTCAAGAGAGCTAGGATGGCAGGGTGACCGTCAACCGGCACTTCCCCGTGAGCCTCCCTTTGCACTCATTCTCTTCGATTTCGCAGTCCACTCCTAGTCTTTCGTCCACGATCGCTTTCACGACGTTCTCTGCGAAGATGCAGCCCGCGCCCTCTATGTGCTTCAGCTTCTCGCATTCGATGAAGTCCTCGAGGCGGATGGTCATGGGGTCCTCGCTGACGATCTCGGCTCTGCCCAGGCCGTGCTCCTTCCAGAACTCGCCAATCTCGCCTAGGAGTTCCTTCTTGGTCTTCGCTTTCATGGATTTGGCGAGAGCGATCCCCACCTCTCTTCCGAGGGACTCGAAGATGGGAAGTGTGTTCACACCGAGCAGGTCGAGATACCTCTTCGTCAACGCAACAAGTGTGTCGGTGATGTTCGCAGACCCTGGGGCGAAGCCCTGATTCCAGATGCTCTCGGCTATCGCAGCCATCGCCGCAACGATCCCTCCGTCGTCCGTCCATATGGCGATATCGTCCCCGCGGTGGACGACCTCATCGTTGGGAATCGGGTGGCAGAGCAACAGCTCCTCAGAATCCTTGATCATGAAGTATATCGGCAGGTTCATGTCGATCGTCCTGACGTCGGTGAGTCCCTCGAGGACCTTCACATCGTCCATCGTCGTGGAATCCACTGGGAAGGCGTACTTGAGGACCAGGCCCTCTTTCGACTTCTCCTCTATCCACGGCAACCTTGCGCGGACGAGCCTCGTCGGACTTGCCCAAGTACCGACCAAGATTATCTCCTTCTTCGCGCTGTCATACATCTTCGACAGGCGCTCCCTGACGTTCCTCCTGCCGTAAATGGCCTCGAACTTGCCCGCCTTCTCGACCTCGACCGTAGGTGCTATGGCGAACTCCAGTGCGTAGTCGTCCACGTTGGTCTCCAGCTCACTCGCCTCAAGCCTTTTCCTTTCTGCGACCTTCTCGATGTATGCCTCGATGGGCACTGGTACGTATTTGGTCGGCTTCTCGGGGATTATCTCAACGAGGCCCTTCTCGTGAAGCTGGTTCATCGTGGAGTATGTCCTCGTCCTCGGAACGCGGGAAAGGGAGGGCAGCTGACTCGCAATCGCCTCTCCCAGGTCGAGCAGAGTGAGGTATATCCTAGCCTGATATTCCGTGAGGCCAAGGTTCTGTATCTTCCTCAGCCTGTCTTCGTTTATGGGCATGCTAATCAATGGCACAACGGTTTCTCCCTTAAATATGTCACTCAGCTCAGTGACAGCGAAAGTTGAAATAACTAGAACGGAGTTATATCTCATACGGAGGTCTCAACGTGAGAGAGAAGATCCTAGACGTACTGGATAAGGAGATTCGTCCTAACCTTCAAATGGACGGCGGAGACGTAGAGTTTGTGAATTACGATGAGAACAGCGGAATCGTCTCCGTGAGGCTGAAGGGCGCTTGCAGGGGTTGTCCCATGTCCACGCTGACCCTGCAAATGGGAATCGAGAAGGTACTCAAGGACCGCATCCCAGAGGTGAAGTCCGTAGTCTCCGTCTAGGCTGAATCCCATCTTTTCTGATTACTGCTGGCGGCTCGACGACGCGAAGGCGACTTGGTTCTTGTGCCCGGTGACGGGAACTAGCCGACCTGCACGAATTCCTCTTTTGTTGCACCGCAAACGGGGCATGTCCAGTCAGCTGGAAGGTCCTCGAAGGACGTTCCTGGCTCGATTCCTGATTCAGCATCCCCTGTTTCTGGATCGTAGACGTAACCGCAAACAGTGCATTCCCACTTAACCATCACACCACCTACATCTTAGTGAACTTGTCTTTTGGCGCGTTGCATAGAGGACACCGGTCCGGGGGCTCGCCCTCCATGGTGTAGCCGCACACCGGACAGATGTAGTATTCCTTTTTCTCGAAATCCTTGCCCGCCTTCAGCGCCTCCAGGGCTTCGGAGTAGAGCCCCTCGTGGATCTTCTCCGCTGCCAAGGCCCAGGTGAACGTTCTTCCCGCCAACTTGTTCTCCTCGGTGTTGGCCTGCTCAATGAAGTCGGGATACATCTCAAGGGCCTCGTGCCTCTCCCCCATCATGGCCTCGTGGAGGTTCTCCTCCGTGGTCCCGATGCCACCGACCGCCCTCAGATGGTTCAACGCGTGGTAGGTCTCGGACTCGGCGGCGACGCGGAACAGCCTGGCAACCTCAGGATAGCCCTCCTTCTCTGCTTTCAAAGCAAAGGCCAGATACCTCCTGTTGGCCTGTGATTCGCCCGCGAAGGCGTCCCTCAGGTTCTGGTCTGTCTCACTCATGCAATCACCACGACGTTGGCGGACAGAAGAACAAATACAAGTATGTTTGCAAACATGGTGGCATCGAAATGAATCAGCGGGCGTACTTCTCACTCACCAAGCCAGCGATTGTGGCGCTGCTCCTTTTCACGTCAGTCGCGATGATGCTCACCGCCCATTTCGTGGAGGAAGCGGACCCCGGTGTCGTGATATGGGCCCTTGCGATCCTCTCTGTGTACCTGACCACGTCCGGGACCAACGCCGTCACGTGCTACGTAGACAGGGACCTCGACAGAATCATGGAAAGGACCCAGAAGAGGCCGATCCCGAGGGACCAGATCCGTCCGGACAGGCGGGCGGCGCTCTTTGGCGGGGCGCTCGTCATCGCTGGTCTCGTGCTCGCCCTCCCGGTGGGTCTCCTGTTCCTCTTCATCGGGATTCTCGGGTTCGTCGACACGGTTGTCGTCTACAGCGCAGGGCTGAAGAGAAGGACCCCCTGGAACATCATCTTGGGCGGGTTCAGTGGCGGTCTCCCGGCCCTTGGCGGATGGGTTGCAATCACAGGGTCGATAGGTCTTATCCCCCTCATGGCGTTCTCCCTCGTCGTCGCGTGGATACCCGGCCACATATGGAGCCTGGCGCTCCTTTACAAAGATGATTACTCAAAGGCGAGAATCCCCATGCTCCCGGTGGTCACGTCCGAGAGGAGGGCGCTCAGGTGCATCGCCTCGACCGCCCTGATCATGTTCGGCATCTCCCTGTCCCTGGCCTACTTCGGCGGGCTCGGTCTGGTGTACACGATATCCGCCGTCCTCCTCGGCATCCCCGCCCTGGCGCTCGGCTTCCTTCTTGTGGCCAGGCCGACGAAAAGAAACGCGAGGCTGCTCTTCAAATTCTCGAGCCCTTACCTCTTCCTGCTCTTTCTGGTGATGGTAATCGACGCCTTGCTCTAGGGGAACCTATCCCACTTAAGAAGCTCCCTTATGGTGTTCCTTGCCATTTTCGGGTTCTCCTTGAGCCGCCTCAGGCTGTACGGAAACCAGTCCTCCCCGAACGGGACATATACCCTCATCTTGTGGCCCCTGGAGACGATCTCCCGGCGGGTCCTTTCCTTCACCCCGAGCAGCATCTGGAACTCGTAGTCCTTGGACCCGAGGCCAGACTTTTCGATCAGTCTCTCAGACGCCGCTATCAGCTCGTCGTCGTGCGTCGCAATCCCGACGTAGGAGCCCGCCTCGAACATGATCTCCAGCAGCGTCATGAAGTTCTCGTTTATCTCGCTCATCTTGTGATAGGCTATCTCCAGCGGTTCCACATAGATACCCTTGCACAGGCGGAAGTTGGCGTCCTGAGTCGCGACCGCACGAACGTCGCCCTCCGACCTCCTCAGGTAGGACTGGATCGCCACGCCGACGCTACCGCGGCTCTCCCGAAGCCGTCTGTAAATGTCTAGCGTGTCCGTCGTCGTCGTGTGGTCCTCCATGTCGATCCTGACGAAGTTGCCGATCTCCTTGGCTTTGGCCACGAGCCCGTCGATGTTCCCGAGACAGAATTCCTTGTCGACCCTGAGGCCGAGGTGCGTGGGCTTGACAGAGATGTTGGTGTCCAGGTTCTCGTTCCGGATGGCGGCGAGGACCCTCATGTAGAGCGAGACTGCCTCCTCGGACTCCTCCCTGCGCTCCGCGTTCTCCCCCAGGATGTCCACCGTCGCACAGGTGCCCTGGCTCGTCACCAGCTTGACCGTGGAAACGGCGTCCGCCAAGGATGCTCCCGCGACGTACCGACCCGCCACGCGCTTCGTGACAACCTTCGGAATCATGGGAAGTAGTGCAACTATGGCATCGTCGAAGAAGCTCACGCCGTTCCTCCCGCCTCTGCCCCGATAGTGGATATGGACATTAAAAACCTAATGCACTCCTCCCGCCGAAGACCGATTGTCGAAATCCGAACTCGCCGTGGCGGGAAGACGTCAACCGCCTGATGGCTGCACGGGGCACCCGCCAAAAACGTTAAGAAAGCCATGACTATAGCCATCAAGCGGGGAGCCAAATGAACATATTGGTGTGTGTGAAGCAAGTTCCGGACACGGCGATAGCAATAAAGCTGGATGCAGAGCAGAAGAGCATCGACAGGTCTGAGATAACGTATGTCGTGAACCCCTTCGATGAGTACGCGATCGAGGCGGGACTGCAGCTCAAGGAGAAGTATGGCGGGGAGGTCACGCTCGTGACGATGGGCCCCGACAGGGCCGATGAGACGCTCAGGACCGGACTGGCCATGGGCGCGGACAAGGGCGTCCACATAAGCGACCCCGCGCTCGAGGGATCGGACACGCTCGTGACTGCAAAGGTCCTCGCGGCAGCAATCAAAGGACTGCCGTATGACATCGTCCTCTGCGGGAAGGTCGCCACTGACGACAACACTGGACAAGTGGGCCCGGCACTCGCGGAACTGCTCGGAATCCCGCACATATCGGGGGCAACGACGCTCGAAGTGGACGACGCCGCCAAGAAGGCGACAGCCACAAGGGAAGTCGAGGGCGGGTTCATGCGAATGGAGGTCCCGATTCCGGCCGTCATCACCGCCGAGAAGGACCTGAACGCGCCAAGGTACCCCTCGCTGCCCGGGATAATGAAGGCGAAGACGAAGCCCGTGGACAAGAAGGACGTGGCGTCCCTGGGCATGGACCCCTCATCCGTCGGTCTGGCGGGCTCGAAGATCCAGCCCATGGGCATGTCCCTCCCGCCGGAGAGAGAGGCGGGGAGGATAATCGAGGGCGAGGCCGAGGAGGCAGCCAAGGAGCTGGCCCGCCTCCTGCGTGCGGAGGTGAAGATCCTTTAGGGGGTGCCATGATGAGGAACGTATGGGTTTTGGCTGAACACACGGACTGCAAGCTGAAGAGGGTCACGTTCGAGCTCCTGACGAAGGGCAGGGAGATCTGTGCGGCGGTAGGCGGCACGCTCTGCGCCGTACTCATCGGGTCCGGCGTGGAAAGCATGGTCCCTGACCTGCAGAAGTGGGCGAGCAAGGTCTGGGTTGTGGATCATCCCTCCTTGGAGAACTACACCCCGGATGCGTACGCGAAGGCCATGACGACAATCTTCGAGAAGGAGAGGCCCATC
>JAGMCJ010000209.1 GCA_023129265.1 Thermoplasmata archaeon
AAAGGGAGTGACTCACTACCTGGGGACCTATCCATACTATCTGGACATTTATGACGATTCAATGTACACGACGAGCCTGGCTCAGACAACCTCGGATCCTGGTGGGGATGTTGCATTCATTGCTGTTGACGGGCACGCGCTCCCAGGGAACCAGACGCACTACTACAGGGTGCGACACCAGACCAGCGGCTACAAATACATCCTGGAGACGGAGAACGGCTCCGTCAGTAGTATGCCAGTCCTGAGCTTCACTTCCCCCACCACGTCGGTGATGAATTCCACGGAGATTATAGACGCGTTCCAGATCCAGCTCCAGACGGGTGTGACCTATGACGTCACGTTGAGCGTGACCTCGTCGGCAGACCTGGACATCTATGCGGCTTGCGGTGACATAGTGACAGATGAGGATGCCGCCAGAAGCCTCACCAGATCGGGGACCGCGACAGAACGGCTCGTCTTCGCAGCAAAGAGCGACAGGTGGTGCACAGTGGTTGTCACGAATCCTTTCGCGAGCACGTCAGAGTACACGATAACAGTGGACACTCTCCCTGAGGACGAGGGCGTCTCCACCAACCTGTACTACGGGTCAGGCGCGGGGTCCTTCCCGGAGTTCGCGATGGAAGTGAACCAGCAGCACATAGGTGTCGTGGCCGCTAGAGCGATAACGCATCAAGGGTCCGATCCGTGGTACCTCATGATCTATGACAACCCCAACTACGTCAGTCCTCTGGCGTACGGCGAGGCCTACCCGAACAACGACATCGCTTTCGTCGTTGTCGATGGACACCTGTTGGGCTCGAACACGACGTACTATCCCCAGGTCTACCACTCGACCCAGGGCCACAGCTTCGCCATAGAGATGGAGAATGGCAGCCTGGGTGCTGTTCCGGAGATCGTCCCCTCGACGGTCCGAGCGGGCAATTTCACAACGGATGAGGTCTTCGATTCGTACCAGATCTACCTGGAGGCGGACGTCATGTACGATGCCTGGCTGAGCGTTCCAGCGGGTCACATCTTCGACCTGTTCGTTATATGCCAGGACCTCGCGTCCGACAACTACTCATTCGGCTCAGTATCGCTCGCTGCGGGGATAGACGAAAGGGTGATCTTCGCGACGAACAGAACAGGCTACTGCGCTCTGATCGTAACGAATCCGGTTGGGAGCGCATCGAACTATCTTCTGGGTGTGAACTACTATGAGGAGGACGATGCGATCCTTGCGTACTTGCTCAGGGGGTGGGGAACGGCGACTTCGCGGGAACTGGTGACGGACGTAGACAATAGCCATTTCGCTGTCATTGGAGTCAGGTCCATCTCACATCTGCCGAACTACGGATACACCCTCGACCTCTACGACAATCCCAACTATGTCTCATCGCTCGCGCGCACCGATTCCTTTCCTAACTATGACTTCTCTTTCATCGCAATCGATGGAAACCGACTCATGACGCCCACGACATACTACCCGAAGGTCGACAACATGGCCCCCGGGTACGCGTATCAATTGGAGATCGAGAACGGAAGCCTGGGAGGCGTTCAGAGCCTGGCCTTCGGCGTTCCCGTCGGCGGCACGTTCACCTCCGGGGAGCTGCTGGATGCATTTCAGATCCAGCTTCAGACGGGATTCACCTACGACATCACGCTCAGTGTTCCCCTGGGCGAGAATTTCGATCTGTACGCGGCCTGTGGCTCCATCGTGACGGACCAGGATTCCGTGGCAAGCAACTCGACCGTGGCGGGCGCGGATGAGCGCCTCATCCTGGCGACGACGGAGTCCGCTCACTGCCTGATTCTGGCAGTCAACAAGTACGCCGGTTCGGGAGCGTACACGATAACCGTGGACGCATATCCAGAGGACACCGGCGTCGGGACTCATTTGGTGTACGGCCCGTCCGCCGCGTCATCCGAGGAGCTCGCGATGGAGGTCATCCCGGACCACTACGGGCTTGTCGCGATCAAGTCCGTCTCACACCTTCCGACATTCTCGTACGGGCTCGACCTCTATGACAATCCGAGCTACGTCTCCTCGTTGGCGAGCACTCAATCCTATCCGGACGACGATGTTGCCTTCCTGACGATGGACGGTCACGGGCTTCCTTCCAGTGCGACCTTCTACCCGAAGGTGACTCATTCCGCCTACGGTTTCGAGTTCAACCTTGAGATGGAGAACGGCACCACGACTGGCATAGGCGACATAGATGTTGGAACACAGCGGTCGGGGAGCTTCACGCCGGCTGAGATTGTCGATGGGTTCCAGGTGAACCTCTCGATTGGAGTGAGCTACAACATCTCCCTCAACGTTCCTCTTGGTTTCGACTACGACCTCTATCTTGTCAGAGGCCAGTACCGGTCGGAGGAGGATTTCGATGCCAGTAGCGTGACGAGGGTGGCGGGAGCGGACGAGTTCATCGTCTACGTTCCTGCAATCAACGGATGCTATCTCGTTGTGGTGACCAATCCCCTTTCAGGGAGCTCATCGTACACGCTGGCAGTATCGACGGCGGACCTTTCTGTTGTGAACACCGACATCGTCCTCTCCAATCCGAGCCCGACGGAAGGAGAGACCGTCCAGGTGGGTGTCACCGTCAGGAACCTCGGGTCGCTGAACGTCACCTCCGCGAACCTGAGGTTCTTCGACAACGACCCCGCGTACAACGATCGGATCGGTTCGACCCAGCCAATCTCGAACCTGGTCGTGGGCAGTTTCGTCTACTTCGAGGTGGACTGGGACACGACGAACCTGGCGGGGAACCACACGATATACACCGTCCTCTCCGACATTGACCCGTCCGATGCGTTCGGGGGCAACAACATGGCGACAAGATCCGTCGAGGTCCTGCCAACTCCGCAGAACGAGAGGCCGACCGTGAACATAGTCAGCCCGCTCCCAGGGGAGGAGATCGCGGGAGAGTACCTCATACAGGGCACTGCCAGTGACATGGACGGAACCGTCCAATATGTGCAGGTTAAGATCGACACGGGGGCGTGGAACCTGGCGAACGGCACGACATCCTGGGACTACTCCTGGAACACAACATTCCACGCAAACGGTCCTCATCTGATATATGCGAGGTCATTCGACGGCCTCGTCTTCTCGAATGTGACATCGGTGGGAATCACGGTGAACAACAGCGGAGGCGTGGACATTGAGCCACCGGAGGCGGTGCTCCTCGATCCTCCGACAAACATCACCGACCATTCTATGAAGCTCGCCTGGAGTCAGAACAACGACTCGGACTTCGTCATGTACAGGCTCTACAAGTCCGAGACCGGGGGTGTTCTGGGCACTTGGATCGCCTCCATAACCGACAGGCTGATGACCTGGCAGTTTGCGGCCGGGCTGAACGAGTCAACGACCTACTACTTCACGGTCAGGGTCGTCGACACGGCGGGGCTGTACAACGACTCGAATCAGGTCAGTAATACGACGCTACCCTCGAACGTGCCTCCAACCCCGGTCGTTCTTCAGAATCCTTCCAACATAACCGCGCACTCGATGCTCCTCATATGGAACGAGAGCTCGGAGCTAGATTTCGCCTTCTATGAGGCGTACCGCTCGCAGGTCGTGGGCATGCTGGGAACGCTGATCCAGACCATATCCGCCATGAACACGACTTCCTATGTGGCCGCGGGCCTGAATGCAAGTGAGATGTATTACTTCCTCATCAGAATCTACGACACGGGCGGCTTGTATTCCGATTCCAATCAGGTCTCGGCGACAACGCTCGCGGAGAACAGCCCGCCCCCGGCAGTGACCCTCAACCCTCCAACCGATGAGACGGAGACCTCGCTGACGCTGACGTGGTCGCAGAGCTTGGCCACGGACTTCGCTCGGTACGAAATCTATCAGTCCCCGTCGTCAGGCGTACTGGGCAGTCTTGTCACAGCCGTTTCATCCCAGTTCTCAACGCTCTACGTGGTCACGGGGCTCAGTCCGTCCACGACATACCACTTCACGGTACGAGTTGTCGACACAGGCGGCCTCTACGCGAACTCGAACCAGATGAATGAGACAACGCTCGCACCAAATGTGCCGCCCTCCGCTGTGCTCCTGAACAGCCCCAACAACATCACCAGCTCCTCCTTAACGCTCTCCTGGACGGAAAACGGAGACACTGATTTCGCCCGCTACGAGATCTATCAGTCCACCATGATGGGATTCACTGGAGCGAGAGTCGACTTGATCGGGGACAGGGCTCAGATCACGCACATAGTGAGCAGTCTGAGCGGGTCCACCGCCTATTACTTCACATTGCGCGTCGTGGACACGGGAGGACTTTATACGGATTCCAATCAGGTCGAGGGGACGACTCTTCCGCTGAACGTTCCACCCGCACCGGTGACTCTCAATGCACCATCCAATGAGACGAGTAGCACTCTCGTCCTAAGCTGGACTCAGAACAACGACACCGATTTCGCGAGGTATGATATATTCCAGTCCGCGACCTTCGGGAACATTGGATCCAAAATCGATGACATACCATCCCGCTCGCAAACCACCTACACGGTGACGGGGTTGAGCCAGCTCACTACATACTACTTTACCATCCGCGTCGTGGACACTGGTTCACTCTACGCGGATTCCGCCCAGGTTCCTGGAACGACGACGGAGGGCAACACGCCTCCGACCGCGGTGACCCTCAGCACACCCACGGACATCACCGATGCCTCGGTGACCCTGGAGTGGACAACGAACCCGGACTCTGACTTTGCGCTGTATGAGATTTATCAATCGCCGACAGCAGGCCCGATTGGAACTCTTGTCACCTCAATTTCCGACAGGGACACGCTCTCCTACATCGTAACAGGGCTCTCGCCCGAGACCCCGTACTACTTCACCGTCCGCGTTGTGGACAATATGGGCCTCTACAATGACAGCAGTCAGGTATCTGCCACCACACTTGCCGCGAATGCGGCGCCGCAGGCCGTCGTCCTCGGCATCCCAACGGACATCACGTCGGACTCGATCGCACTGAGCTGGAGCCAGAACAGCGATTCGGACTTCGCCCGCTATGAAGTGTACATGTCCACGACGGCTGGTCAGCTGGGATCGTTGATGGAGACGGTCTCCTTATGGACCTCCACGGGCGTTGTCATTCCTGGGCTCGTTCCAAACACGACGTATTACTTCATTGTGAGAGTCGTAGACACGGGCCTTCTGTACTCGGATTCCAATCAGGTTCCGGGCACGACCCTCCCGCCGAACCTCCCTCCAACAGCCGTCCTCTTGAGCGCTCCGACGGAGGTCACGAACAACTCGCT
>JAGMCJ010000021.1 GCA_023129265.1 Thermoplasmata archaeon
AGTATGGCATTCCACTCTGCTAGTAGGTGCAAGATGCCATTCATAAACGTCTATATGTGGCCCCGGGACAAGGAGAAGAAGCAGAAGCTCGCACGAGCGATAACGGACGCCTTCGTGAGGATCGCGGGCATCCCGCCAGATTCGATTTGGATCGTCTTCAACGACGTGGAGAAGTCCAATTGGGCCTCAGCGGGAGAGCTTGTCTCCGAGGATTAGCATCCGTCACAGCAAGTCGAACTTCGTCTTTTGTCGAAGATGATTCGCAAAAGCCAGCAACTGGCGGTTCGTGAAATGGGAAAGGAATCGATGGCCAAGCAGGTCAACTTTATAAACAAGCGATGTATACGACCTAATCGAATTGTTGGCCACCTAGTCGGGGGTAGTGAGTGAAGAAAGTCAAGTTTGACAAGGATATCTGCATGAGTTGTAGGGCTTGCGAGATCGCATGCGGGGAGAGACATTCCGATCACGTGGATTGGCCGGACATCCTTCTTGCGGAGCCGAGGCCGATCCCGCGGGTCAGTGTCTCCCTGAAGAAGGGGAATCCGTACCTCGTGAGGTGCCAGTTCTGCAAGAAGCCCGAGTGCATGGAGGCCTGCGAGCACGATGCCATATCTCAGGAGGACGATGGATACGTCAGGTTCGACGCGGAGAAATGCACCGGATGCTGGGAATGCATTGACGCGTGTCCCTTCGGCGCCATCCAAAAGGACGAGTTCCATGGAGTCGCCGTCAGATGCGACCTCTGCGAGGGATATGACAACCTGGCCTGTGTCTCGTCCTGTCCTACTGAGGCTTTGACGATTAAGGAATGATAGGAGGAGTAGCATGAGCAAGAATTCTGTTTGGAAAGAGAGAACACGGGACCCAGCAACAGCCGAGATGCTGGAAAAGGTAAGCGAATCGGATATGGACGTCACAACGATATGGGACCGCTATGAGAAGATGCAGCCGCAGTGCCGCTTCGGAGAGCTGGGGATATGCTGCACCATATGTCTCCAGGGACCTTGCAGGATCAATCCGTTCGGCAAGGAGCCCACACGGGGGATCTGCGGGGCAACCGCCTCCACGATCGTCTCAAGGAACCTTATCAGAAGGATAGCGGGCGGGTGCGCTGCCCACTCCGACCACGGAAGGCACTTAGCTCATACGATGCACGCCCTTATCGAAGGGGAGACGGATGTATACACAATCAAGGGTGAGGACAAGCTCAAGGCGATCGCCGAGAGGGTCGCCATAGATGTGAGCGGAAAGGACACCATGGAGCTGGCGGAGGAAGTCCTCGGGAAAGTGTTCGAGGACTACTCGAGGGTGGAGCGCGAGACTCTCACCTGGTTGAAGACCACGCTCACCACCAAGAGGCTGGAGATAATGGACAGGTGCGATGTCCTTCCCTATAACATTGACGCCTCCATCACTGAGATCATGCATCGCACGCATATAGGCGTGGATGCGGACCCTGTTTCGCTCATCTTCAGTGGGATAAAGTGCTCTCTTGCCGACCTCGCTGGAGAACATATCTCCACGGACCTGAGCGATATCATGTTCGGGGCCCCCAGTCTCGTAACCACTCAGTCAAATCTTGGAGTGCTAAAGAAGGAGTCCGTCAATATCGCGATGCACGGGCACAACCCCGTTCTCAGCGAGGTCATATGCGATGTAGCTGAGGAGATGGAGGATGCCGCCAAGGAGGTCGGAGCGGACGGCATCAACATTGTCGGGATATGCTGCACTGGGAACGAGTTGCTCATGCGGCGGGGGATTCCGCTCGTCACTAACTTCGCCTCCCAGGAGCTGGCCATAATGACCGGTGTCCTCGATGCTATGGTCGTGGACTATCAATGCATAATGCCCTCTCTCGGGATGTGGACGACCTGCTTCCACACGAAACTGATTTCCACGTCTGAACTCTGCAGACTGGGCGGCGATACCCACATAGAGTTCAATCCCTCGAGCGCCAAAGAGGATGCGAAGAAGATAGTGCTCCTAGCAATCCAGTCCTTCAAGGACAGGAATGAGGAGATCATATACATACCAGACGTGAAGGAGACCGCTTGCGTCGGGTTCAGCACGGAGCAAATCGTGGAAATACTTTCGAAGGTTTCTGACGACCCAATCCAGTATCTAGTGGACAAGATTAGGGAGGGGAAGATACTTGGGATTGGTGCACTTGTCGGTTGCAACAACGTGAAGGTCCGCCATGACCACAATCATCTGACGATTGCAGAAGAACTTATCAAGAATGATATCCTTGTTGTCGCGACCGGATGTGCTGCGGGCGCCTATGTTAGGGCGGGGCTCATGACCTCCAAGGCGACCAAGGACCTGGCGGGGGATGGTCTCAAGGAGGTGCTCACCGAGCTTGGGGAGAAGTTCGGATTGGACGATCCTCTCCCGCCCGTCTGGCACATGGGTTCCTGCGTGGACAACTCCCGAATACACGACCTCGCTACGATGCTAGCGAACAAGATGGGGGTGGACATCAAAGATCTTCCGGTCGTCGCAAGTGCACCTGAGGATATGAGCGAGAAGGCTATAGTGATAGGAACCTGGATGGTGGCCACAGGCTGGCCGACTCATGTGGGCGTATTGCCCTTCATCCATGGCAGCCCGCTCGTCACTCAGATCGCGGAGCATACGGCACGCGATGTCTTCGGCGGGTACTTCGTCTTCGAGGAGAATCCGGAGAAGGCGGGCAAGAGGCTCGTCAACATAGTTAAGAACAGGCGATGGAGGCTGGGCATTGACGAGGACAAGACGGTCGCATACTGGACAGGGCATACCGCGGAGGAGATCTTTGCCGAAAAACCAAAAGTCGAGGCAGACGGAGGTGAGAGACGATGACCAAGGTATCCCAAGAGGAACTCTTCAATATGGCGATATCAGGTGCCGTCACGGCAACCGGATACGCCGACATACTGCTTAATCGTGCTCTGAGGAAGCACGGTGCCGACAAGACGGTGGGATATCCGGACACGGGCTACGAGCTTCCCTGTTTCTACGGTTGGTCAACGACTCCTGTCGAGAAGCTCGGGGACCTTCCCGTTCTCCTCGGCGAGGCAAGGGCGAAGATAAAGCACGAACCGACCCTCGAGAATGCCCTCATTGCGGGAGAGGCGACCATGTGGTCCGCCGAGATTGTTGAGGCCATCCGATATGTGGACAGCGAGAATCCGTATGCGGACGAGGCTCCGCCCGGAACGCAGGAGTACTGCGGATTCGTCGGAGACCCCGCTCTCAGGAACCTAGGAATAGCATTCGTCGATGACACCATCCCCGGCGCCGTCGTTTTCATTGGAAAGGCTAGAGACCCCGAGGCCCTCGCGAGGATAGTGAGGGACTGTCAGAGCAAGGGCATGCTTCTGATGGTGACGTTCGACATAATCAGGCAGCTGGAGGACCAGGGCATAAAGATGGGGACGGACATAATGCTCTATCCGCTCGGTGAATTCACTCAGGCGATACATGGACTGAACTATGCCATAAGGGCCGCTCTCACGTTCGGCGGGATAAAGAGAGGTGACAGAGAGGGGCTCTACAAGTACCTCTGCAACAGACCGAAGGTCGTCGTGGTTCAGCTAGGACCGCTCGACCACATAAAGGTCGCAGCCGAGTTCGCGGTCATGTTCAACGGATCACCGACGATCACGGACCAGGATGTGGAGGAAATACCTGGGAAGTACGTTGTTCAGAAAGACTACGACCAAATCGTGCAGACCATCATTGAGACAAGAGGTATGGAGATCAAACTCGGAGCTGTCGACGTCCCCGTCGCGTACGGACCCGCCTTCGAGGGCGAGTCCGTCAGGAGACCGGACACCTACGTGGAATGTGGCGGACCATCTAAGACCCGAGTTTTCGAGTTCGTGAAGATGCGAAGCGCGGAAGAGGTGGAGGATGGAAAGATTACCATGATTGGAAAGGACGTCGATGAGATCGAGGAGGGAGGGACCAGCCCGATTGGAATCCTCGTTGATGTCTATGGAAAGGACATGCAGGAGGACTTCGAATCCGTTCTAGAGAGAAGGATCCACCAGTTCATCAACTTCGCAGAAGGAGGATGGCACACAGGCCAAAGGAATCTCCTGTGGATAAGGTTGAGCAAGGACGGCGTCAACACAGGTCTGAGGTTCAAGCATTTCGGTGACATCCTTTACACCAAGTTCCATGATGATTTCGGCGGCCTACTCAGCCGTGTTCAGATTACCATAATGACGGACCCGAAGGAAATCGAGAAGCATATTCCAGAGGCTATGGAGGCCTATGATCAGAGGGACCAGCGCCTGGCAGGAATGACGGATGAGGCCGTCGATACCTTCTACACCTGCACGCTCTGTCAGAGCTTTGCTCCCAACCATGTGTGCGTTGTGTCACCAGAAAGGCTCGGGCTTTGCGGGGCAATCAACTGGATGGATGCGAAGGCGAGCTATCAGATAACCCCAACGGGGCCCAACCGGCCCATAGAAAAGGGCAATTGCCTGGATGAGGTCAAAGGTGAATGGGATGGTGTGAACGAAGCGGTCATTGGTGCTTCCCATGGGCAGTTGGAGAAGTTCAACATCTATACGATGATGGAGGACCCGATGACCTCCTGCGGCTGCTTCGAGTGCATAGTCGGAATCGTTCCAGAGGCTAATGGCGTCGTCGTTGTGAACAGAGAGCATGGTGGGATGACGCCCCTGGGAATGAAGTTCTCCACCCTGGCAGGAACGGTTGGCGGAGGCCTACAGACCCCTGGCTTCATAGGTGTGGGAAGGTACTACCTGCTTTCCAAGAAGTTCATCAGCGCTGACGGCGGGTTCCAAAGGATAGTATGGATGCCCAAGGAGCTCAAGGACGCGATGCACGACAAACTTAAAGAACGGGCAGAGGAATTGGACTCACCGGATTTCGTGGACAAGATCGCTGATGACACCATAACCACAGACACGGCCGGTCTGGTCGAGTTCCTCAAGAAAGTGGATCATCCAGCGCTCAAGATGCCATCGATGATGTAGGGGTCTGGTACGATGCCACTGGAGTTGCCCAAGGAGAAGTGGACAGGCAAGATTGGAGAGGTTGTCATCGGAGCCCTCGAGAGCGAGGGAGGAACGCGAACGAGCAAGGTTGTCCTTGGAGGAGCGACGAGCCTGCCCTTTCTCAGCTTTGAGGGCGAGTATCCGAACGAGCCGCCGATAGGGATGGAGATCTTCGACGTCGTCCGAGAGGACTATCCAGAGGTTGCGAGGAAGCCCTTCGAGGATGTCATCGACGACCCCGGTAAGTGGGCCAAGAAGTGCGTCGAGGAACACGGCGCGGACATGATCTGCATCAGGCTAATCGGAACGAACCCAGAGGAGGAGAACCGCTCGGTCGAGGACGCGGAGCAGACGATCAGGGAGCTCAAGGAAGCGGTTGGAGTTCCGCTCCTGGTCTACGGCTCCGGAGACGAGGAGAAGGACGCTAAGGTCCTGGAGATGGCCTCGAACGTGCTGGCGGGTGAGAGGTGCCTCCTCGGACTCGCGGAGGAGGACGCGTACAAGTCCATATCCGTCGCGAGCATGGCCAACGACCACGGCATAGTGGCCTTCTCCAACCTCGACATCAACCTCGCCAAGCAGATGAACATCCTGCTCACGGACTTCGGTGTGAAGCTCGAGAACATCATCATGGACCCGCTCCAGGCGGGGCTCGGATACGGGCTCGAGTACTCCTACTCTGTGATAGAGAGGATTCGACTCGCCGCTTTCATGGGGGACAAGATACTTCAGGTCCCTATACTCTGCGGGACCGCGCGAGTCTGGAACGCTAGGGAGGCGTTCAAGGAGGATGCTTCTCTGGGTGAGGCTGGCTCCCGGGCAATCCTCTGGGAGGCGACAACGGCACTCTCGGCTCTGATGGCGGGTGCGGATGCGCTTCTCATGAGGCATCCCGATGCTGTTGCATGCGTCAGGGAATCTATCAAGGGCCTGACTGGGGGAGGTGAACAGTAATGGCGCTGACCGCTCTTGACATCTACAAGAAGCTACCGCAGACGAACTGCGGGAAGTGCGGTTTCCCTACATGCCTCGCATTCGCGATGCAGCTGGCGAACAAGAAGGCAAGCATCGATGACTGTCCTGATGTATCCGATGAGGCCAAGGAACTGCTGGAGTCCTCGGCCGCTCCGCCGATAAGGCTGGTGAAGGTCGGCACCGGCGACAATGAGATAGAGATGGGGGACGAGGTCGTTCTCTTCAGGCACGAGAAGACGTTCTATCATCCCGTGGCGTTCGCCCTGATGGTCGATGACGACTCTCCCGACATAGAGTCCAAGGTCCAGCCGGTAGAGGAGATGAGGTTCGAGCGGGTGGGTCAGGAGCTGAAGCTCGACATGATTGCAATCCGCTCGAAGTCGGACGACCCAGCGAAGTTCTCGTCCGCCGTCTTCACGGTGAAGGAAAAGACTTCCGCACCGCTCATGCTCATTTCCCAGAACCCGGCCGTCATCGAGGAGGCACTGAAGGTGTGCGGTTCGGACAGACCTATCATCCACGCGGCGACGAAGGACAACTACGAGAAGATGGCGGAGCTCGCGAAGTCGAGCGACTGCCCGCTAGCGGTCCTGGGCGATGCGGGATTGGAGGAGCTAGCCGAGCTGAGCAAGAAGGTGAAGGAGGCCGGCGTTGAGGATATCGTCCTCGACATCGGCATGAAGCCGCTTGGCAAGATGCTGCAGGAGCTCACGCTCATCAGACGGTTCGCGATAAAGAAGCTGTTCAGACCGCTCGGGTATCCTATCATCATGTTCACGCAAGGTGAGGGTTTGAGCGAAGGCCTGGAGGTCGCCCTGGGAACGATGAAGTATGCCTCCATAGTCGTGATGAAGGAGACAGATCGGTCCTTCGTTTATCCTCTGCTCACCCTTAGGCAGAACATCTACACGGACCCGCAGAAGCCCATACAGGTCCAGCCGGGAATCTACGATCTGAACGGTCCCGACGAGACCTCACCCGTAATGATAACCACAAACTTCTCGCTCACGTACTTCACCGTGGCGGGCGACATCGAGACGAGCAGGGTGCCGAGCTACCTGCTCGTGGCCGACGCAGAGGGCCTGTCAGTGATGACGGCCTTCGCGGCGGACAAGTTCACCGCGGATACCTGCGCCGAGTTGATAGAGAGCTGCGGGATCGACGAGAAAGTCAACCACAAGAAAATCATCATCCCCGGCCAGGTCGCAAGGATGAGCGGGAAGCTCAACGAGAACTCTGGATGGGAGGTGCTTGTGGGACCGCGAGACTCATCCGGCCTTCCGAAGTACCTGAGAGAATACAGCGGGCAGTAACTACATCTGCGTCGGGTCGAGATAGCTCGCTTCCTTCTTCCTGATAGGCTCGAGAGACTTGTCCACAGTCTTCTTCATCTGCAGGCCGGATACGTGCATCAGCGTATCGCCGAGGTCGTCCTCGACGTTCATCGAGCACAGACACGGATAGTGATGATGCGCCAGGCCCGCCTTCTCCACCGCGTCCCTCACGCTCGTCCCGGGAAGCTCCTTGGCGACGAACCTTCCGCACCCGCATGCCGAGTCGCGCAGGACTTCCACTTCGGTGACTGCACCCTTCTCCACCTTGACGTCCAGTATTGGCTTTCCGAAGAACTCCACGGATCTGTCGATTATGGGGTCACCGACTTCTTCGAGACTGCAGAAAGGTCTGGGAAACGCGGTGGCAATCCCATGTCTCGAGAGTTCCCGCTCAATCTGCGTCCTCAT
>JAGMCJ010000210.1 GCA_023129265.1 Thermoplasmata archaeon
ACCGCAGGTCACGAAGACCATGTCGGAACCGTGCAGGAACTTCCTGATGTCCTCCTCGTTCTCGCGCGCCGCTTCCTCTCCGATCTGTGGCAGGGCGCCCGCTCCCAGACCCTTGGTCACCCTCCTGCCCAGGAGGATCTTCTTGGGCGCGGGGGTAGCCAGAAGATGCTGAGCGTCGGTGTTCGCCGCGAATAGCTCCGCACCGGTTATCCCTTCTTCCATCATTCGAGCAATGGTGTTACAGCCACTGCCCCCGCAACCGAATATCCTCACCTTCGTCTTCATCTGGGCGAGAAGCGATTCGAGTTCCGTGTCGGCTCTCATATCCTCATTGATCGCTGGCGCGGTGCTCACAGGCTTGTCATCTCTTGAAAGTGCTTCCTCTAACAGGGTATTCATTCTCAGACCTCCTGAATTTGTGAGGAATCCCATCCCACAAATTGGGGGCTAATGAGATTCCGAATATTTAGAGATATTGGGGCTGCATGGACGGTGCGTCGCGCCTTGCCCGGGTCAACCGAAGATGACCTTCGATGCCGACTTGCCCACTGCTTCCTTGTGCTTCGGATCGCACGACACGAGGAGGACCCAATCCGAGACCTCCCTCCTTTGAAGCGTCCTGCTGAGACCGCTCATCCGCTTCAGAGACCTTACCTTCTTCCCGTCCAGAATCCTGACATCGAGCTGGTTCATCCTCGGCTCGGTGATGAGGAGCTCAGGGCGCGGCATGTCCAAGATTATCTCCCCGCGCTTGGCGTTGGAGCGATCGGCGATGGAATCCTCGACCGCCCGTCTTCGCTTGAAGTCCGTGAGCGTCGACAGGACCTCCCGCTTGTCGGCGTCGAGCTCCTTCTCCTCCAGAACGTAGGCCTTCTTGAAGAGCTTCCTGTACTTAATCCTCATCGCCATGTCCCGCTGCAGTCCGCCCTCGGATATCAGCCAGGACATCAGCTCCGAGTCCACCATCCTCTGTATGCTGCCGTAGTCCGGTTCGGCGGCCCGCTCAACCCCCCTGGCGAGCATGAGCTCCGCGACCCTGACCGTCTTGTGGAAGTAGACCGAGGAGTACATCAGTGCGCGCGCGACGAACATGCCCTCCACCGAGCTCATCCCCTTCTTGTCCATGACTATGTTGTTGTCGTGGATTTGGATTGTCTGTATGAGGCGGTCGACGTCTATCACCCCGTGCGCCACGCCGGTGTAGTGAGAATCCCGCAGGAGGTAGTCGATCTGGTCGACATCGATGGGGCCGTGAATCATCTGCGAGAGATACCTTCTTTCGTCCGATGTTTTCTGCCCGCCAAAGTCCGTGAGCCTGGAGAAACCCGATTCCCTTGACCCCATCACGATGTCGGAGACCAGCTTCGGATCGAGCCCGTGCTTCTCGAGGACCTCCGGAACGGACGGGATGTCGTCGAACTGCTCCTTCTCCGGTTCGGAGATCATCTCCTCCTCTCCGCGTATCACCTTCTTCGCCAGCAACATGTGGTCCAGTCCGCTCAGCTCGGAGATGTAGTACTCCAGCATGTGCGAGAAGGGGCCGTGGCCGATATCGTGCAGGAGCGCGGCGGCCGAGACGGAGAGCCTCTCCTCCTCTGGCAGGTCGAGAATCTCGCTCATCCTCTGTGCCAGATGGCAGCACCCCAGCGAGTGCTCGATCCTGGTGTGGTTCGCGCCCGGGAAGACCAGGTAGGTGAGTCCGAGCTGCCTTATGCCGTTCAGCCTCTGCATCTCCAGAGTCTCCATGAGGTCCAGGAACGGTCTTTCGAACCTCATGCTGCCGAAGATGGTGTCCTGAATGATCTTGAAATCCATCGGTGAGCCATCGGGCAATGCATATTAATCACTTGTCGATGGGTGAAGGTGTTGGTCTGGGTCTGCTGGATGCACTCATATTGGTGGCTAATAGGAGGCTGGAAGTGGGATGGGAGTGGAGCGGGACTTCCATTTTGGCGGAAACGGAGCTAGAACGGAGCTATATCGGAGCAATGACGGAGCTATAGCGGAGGAATGCCTTCTTTGTAGAATAGGAGCGGATTCGGAGTGGGAAAGCATCTATCTAAAAGCCTCCTTCGAGAGACCAAGCTGCACTCTCAGTCCGAGCCCTTCCAAGGTTGCGGGTAGCCCGAGGTCAGAGATGTTCTCAATAGTGATAACATCCTCAGTACCGCCCAGCCTGAGGACGAAGTCGTAGGGAGCGTCCTCGAAGGTCAGGGCGATCTCGAACGCATCCGTGAGCGGGCACTCAAACAAATGTCCTATTTCATTATCATCCGCGACACACGTCAAAGAAAACGAAGAAATCATAGCGAAGAAATCTTCAAGAGATAGGCATGTACTCTTTGACTAGGACAAGAATGTGTACATAGGTAAGGGGGATAATGCCTTCGGGTTTCTGTTTGCGCCAACCCAGCATTGCCTACTTATCTTTCGACTCGAACGACCTCGCCTTCAGCAATCTGAGGACGATAACGAGAATGCCCGTCACCAAGATAGCTATGTCTACTGCTGTCCCGACTCCAGCTGCCGGCGGTATTGATAAGTGTCCGGTGAAGAGGGACACGATTCCTGTCACCACCTCGGCAAGAACGAACGGCATCGAGGTTAAGACGAAAGCCTTGAACACACCTGCTTTGCTGGGGTCACCCTTCCAAGGCCTGCGCCTTGATGACCACAGTCCGATGAGGGCGAGGACGAGGGCAAAGATCGCAGCTACAAGGGGTTTCTGATTTTGACCAGCCGTCAAGGGTGGTGGTTCCATGCCAATGTCGACCTGAAGGGTCCTCTCGGGTTCGAGGTTATCGAGGCAGTCTAGGGACTGATAGAGGATCGTGTGTCCTCCCTCAGGAAGGGTGAAGGCACTCGTGTATGGAGACCATGCCCCTCCATCAATGCGAAACTCAGTTCTGAGGACTCCGCTGCCCTCGTCCACCGCTTCCAGGGTGAAAACGGTATTGACATCATAGGGTCCCGCACTTGAAGTAATGATCGTGACGGGCGGTGTGTTGTCGACTATCAGAGTGAGGTTGTGGATTTGCTCCTGATTTCCTAGCAGGTCCGTAGAGCGGTATTCGATGTGCCTCGGGTTGTCCTGACCTGTGAGATGAACAGAGGTTTGGTATGTGGCCCAGGGGGTCCAGCTACCGTCCCAGATACGGAAGGAGATGGAGTTCGAGCCGACATCATCATCTGCGGCCTGCAGGGTTAGCGGCGTGGATGATGTAACGAAGTTCCCGCCCCCGAGGTACTTTGGTTCGCCAATCGAGATCACTGTAGTCGGGGGTGCGTTATCGAGAAAGACCTCGAGAGTCTTAACCACTTCGAGGTTGCCTATGAAGTCCCTAGAACGGTACTCAATGATTCTTTGACCTTCTTCCCCTTCCAGGTTGAAATGCAAAAGATATGGAAACCATGCGGCGCCATCTATGCGGTACTCCATAGATTCCAGTCCAACAGGGACCCCACCCCCATCCACCGATGACAGAGAAATCTCCGTGGTTGAGGTGACATAGAGCTCGACGGCCTGATGTTTCGGGTTACCGACGAAGATGGATGTCGTAGGCGGTGTGTTGTCGACGGTGAGGGATGTGTTGGAGACCGCCATGTTTCCCAGGAGATCCGACGCCCTGCATTCGAGAAAGTGCATTCCCTCCGCTGACAGGGTGAGTGGAGAGGAGTAGACGGACCATGAAGACCATGAGCCGAACCAGACACGGTACTCGATACTGTCTAGTCCAACAGGCATGACCCCTCCGTCCGCGGCCTCGATGTCTATCGGTGTGCTCGAGGCAATCCAATTCTCAGTCGATACGTACGATGGTGAGCCTATCGAGACACTCAGGTCTGGTGGTGTGTCATCGACGATGAGGACAGTTGCAGTGACATTTTCTAAGTTCCCCCCGAGACCCTCGCTGAACCATTCAAGGTAGTGAGCTCGTTCACCTGCGAGCGTGAAGGTTCCTGTAGCGGTGTAGTTGATCCATGTGGTATTGTCAATGCGGAACATGGTGCGGAGGATTCCCGAACCACTCTGGTCAAGGATAGAGAAGTCGAGCGGGGTCGAAGATGTGACAGAGGTCATGACGGTGGTGTGGTTCGGTTGTCCGATAACAAGTGAAGTGACTGGAGCAGGGAGCACGCTGATATGCTTCGTGGCGTTATTCGTGAGGGCGTCCGTGTCCCTCACCTCCAGGCATATGGTATGGGTCCCTAAGGAAGCATACTGATGCGAGGCCGTCTTTTCAGCAGACCAGGAGGTATCCCAGGTACCATCATCCTCCCAGTCCCATCGGACCTCCAAGTCCGTGATAGAATCCTCCAGATCCCACGAAGAAGAAGCGTCCACGTGGAAGACAGTTGTGATGCTGCCAGATGTGGGTAGAACGTCAAATGATGCTGTGGGCGGTGTGTTCTCCACTGAGACCTGCTTTCTGGTCCGGTCAGTCGCTCCATAAGTATCCCTTACTTCGAGATGGATGGTATACTTTCCAGGGCGGGCATACTGATGCTGTGCTATCTTTACGGTGGACCATGTGGTGTCCCACACGCCATCATCCTCCCAATCCCAGCGGACCTCCAGGTTTGTGACGGAATCCTCAAGGTCCGCGGACGAGGAGGCATCGACCTCGAAGATAGTACTGACATTGCCTTGAAGTGGTATGATGGTGAAGTCCGCCAGAGGAGGAGTATTCTCCACCGAAACCTCCCCTGTGGTCTGGTCAGCCGCTCCCTGAGTATCCTTGACCTCGAGGCGGATTGTGTAGTTTCCAGGGTCGGCGTATTGATGTTGTGCCGTCTTCACTGTGGACCAGGAGGTATCCCAGGTCCCATCATCCTCCCAGTCCCATCGGACCTCCAAGTCCGTGATAGAATCCTCCAGATCCCACGAAGAAGAAGCGTCCACTGCAAAGACTGTGGTCACGTTTCCCGTGGAGGGAGATAAGGTGAATGAAGCCATGGGAGGAATATTGCTGGGCTCTGTCAAAGGATAGTTGTCTCGGCTATCGGCGTCTATAATGTATGGGGTGTCTCCTATTCTATCCGGGTCAGGGCAGATATCCTGATTTGGCCCGCTGCACTCATCGATGCCAGTATAGTCGGACCAGTAATTGCCACCACTAGGATAGCCATCATCCCAGGAGTTCTCATTTCCCCTATTATCAAAGGCCTGCATCACATTGTCGATGAAGTTGTTGTGATGTAGGAGAATGCCGGTGGAGGACCAGAGAAAGCTTCCATAGTCGTTGTTGGAGATGCTGTTGTTAGTGACTATGCCGTTGGTGGATACATGGAAATAGACACCGTACTCATTGTTCGAGACACTGTTTCCAACCACTGTGTCGTCAGTGGAGTATTCCAGACGAATGCCATCGTAGGTATTCGAGGAAACGTCGTTGCTCACGACAGTAGCGCTCGCGGAGGACCAAAGGCGGATGCCGTACCCGTTCTTCGAGACCTTGTTGCCTCTGATGGTTGCGTCGGCGGGGGATGAGAGACCTATACCGTCGCCGTTGTTCAAGATGATGTTGTCAGTGATGGAAGCCTTTTTGGAAGACATGAGACGGATACCATACGTGTTGTTCGAGACCTCGTTGGTGATGATTGTGGCGTTCTTCGAGGAGGAGGTGAAGTGAACGGAATGCCCGTTCTTCGAGATGTAGTTCGCTATGACGACATCGTTGGTGGAGGAGGTGAAGAAGACGCCCCAAGGGTTGTTCGAGACGTTGTTGTCCATGACTATAGTATTGGTGGAGAGCCAGATGAAGAGTCCGTATGCGTTGTTCGAGACGTTGTTCTCTGTGATCACAGCATTGGTTGGCGAGTAGAAAAAGAAGCCTTTTGCGCTATGCGAGAAGACGTTGTTTCCCTTGATGACGGCATCAATAGAGCGCGAGAGACCAATACCACTACCTATGTTCGAGAATACCTTATTGTGCGCGATGGTGGCGCTGGTGGAGTGGTAAAGCAACATACCATCCTCGTTCTTCGAGAGGCTATTGCCCGTAATAGTAGCATTGATGGAGGACTGGAGATAGATACCATACACACTGTGGGAGGAAATGTTGTTGTTCATTATGACATCATTTGTGGAGTAGTAAAAGTGAATGCCTGAGTGGTCGTTGCATGAGATATCATTGTCCGCAATGGTAGCATTGGTGGACGATGTAAGAAAGATGCCGAATGCGTTGTTTGAGATGTTATTGTTCGTGATGGCAACATCATTGGGGGAATAGAGGCGAATACCGTCACCGTTGTTCCAGAAGACCTTATTGCCGGCAATGGTGACGTTTGCTGGGGAAGAGAGATGGATGCCGTCTCCCTTGTTCCAGGAGGCGTTGTTGATAGTGATCATCGCATTTGCACTTGAGGAGAGGAAGATACCGTGGAAATCGTTCGAGGAGATGGTGCTACCCATGATGATAACATCGTCCACGAAGACCATTTCGATACCCACGTCGGTGTCAATGATTTCGAGGTTGGAGGCTCGGACGTTGGTGCAGTTGACCACGATGAGCTGACCCATCGGTGTCCCATCGATGTCGAGGCCAGCACAGTCCTTATAGTAATAGAGGTGTTTCCCGTTGACTAGGTTGTCTGCAGTGATCGTGTGACTGTTATAGTGGAGGAGGGAATCCCCGGAAAGAAAGACACCGTCTGAAGTCAGAGCGTTGCTTGCGAGAGTGATATTGGTGGAGGACGAGAGGTGGACACCCATGTAGTTGTTTGAAACCTTATTGTCTATGATGGTAATAGTGCTGGAAGAGTGGATACGAATGCCATACGCATTGTTCGAGACGTCATTGCCCGTTACGGTGGAATAGGACACGTAGTAAATGCGGATACCATACTCGTTATTGGAGATGTTGCTGCCCATGACGGTAATGGAAGAGGAAGATGCTAAGTGGACACCAAAGTAGTTGTTCAAGATCGTGGTGTTCTCCACACAACCGTTGGCAACGTTTACGAAGTTGATGCCATCGTGACCTTCACCGCCTGAGTGCACGTAGACATCGCGGATGATGAAGTGAGCGACCGTGCCGAATATCTTTATGCCCATTGCTGAAGAGGCGTCTATCTCCCATCCTTCGATTATGTAGGGATCCACGATCGTTCCGGTGCCCCCCGTAACTCCGTTTGCAACTGTGAAATCCCCGTTGCCGACGATGTTTATGGGTTCGTGCGGGATGTACGCATACCCTTCCTCGGGAACCATGACTAGTCCGAAAAGCGAAAGTACGATCATGAAGAACATGAGAACCAGTGTCTGGGTTGCCCTTTTCCTTTTTCTCACTTTCCTCCCCAAGAAAACACATTCTGCATGGTCGTATAAAAACAGATTGGTACATTCTTTTTTGACTCAGCGGCATGGACCCCATCGCCAGGTGAACCTGGGGGGACGATCGGTATATCTATTGACTGCCGATTGTTCCAATATGATGTCGTCGTTGATGACTCAGCTCTCTTGCATTCCTATCTTCACGCTCCATCGACTTATGAGAGACGCAAACATCTGTCGCAGATGATAATGAACTACGCCATTTCTGAAGCCGGCATCTTTGCCAGCCCATATGGGTTCTCCGGATGAGGAAAGAATTGCCGCCATAAAAACCTTAAATATCCTCGAGCACGATGGACTTCCGAAGAAGCCGAGGTGACAGAGCGGCCAATGTGACCGCCTGCAGAGCGGTTTTGTGGGGGTTCGACTCCCTCCCTCGGCATCTCTTTGGTGGCCACCATGCTAGTCTACAACACCCTGACACACACGAAAGAGGAGTTCGTTCCTCTCAAAGGCAACAGAGTGACAATGTTCGTCTGCGGCGTCACTCCGTACGATTACTCACACCTAGGTCACGCGAAGACGTACGTCGCGTTCGATGCCATCGCGAGATACCTCAGGCACAAGGGGTACAACGTCCTCTACGTCCAGAACGTCACGGACGTGGATGACCACATCATCAACAGGTCCAAGGAGACGGGCGTCTCGGAGCCGGAGCTCGCCGAGAAGTACTTCAAGCACTTCCGGGAGGACATGGAGGCGCTCGGGGTAGAGAGCATCAACGTATTCGCGAAGG
>JAGMCJ010000211.1 GCA_023129265.1 Thermoplasmata archaeon
GTTAAATGATTTTAGGATACCACACTCTGGCGGGCTGTGCGAAAGGTTCATATCCTGGATGTCACATGCGAGACCGCTTAGTTAAGCATCCCTCCACAACATGGGCTGCCTTTCTCAGGCGGCCCAGTTTTTTCATTCGCCTCGTTCATGAAACGACTGAGGAAGAGCTGCGTCTGCAAGCCGCGCAAGAAGACGATCACGGGAATGGGTCCACTTCTCAGTAGACAGGAACAGACTGTGATTCTTCCATGGCAGGGTCCCCCTCGAAGGAGTTCATGTCCTCCTTCAATCGCAGGCGCTCCGCAACCTCCTTGCAGAGCCGGGACAACCTCTCGTGTCCCATCAAAGCATACACGGTCGCCTTCAACCTCCACACGGATGGATAGTCTGTCTCAATCCTCGTGACCTGGTTGAGACAATAGAGGGCTTGCCTGTGTTTCTCCAGCCATGCAAGGGCCACCCCTTTCGAGAACCAAGCGTCCACATCCCCAAGGTCCATCTCCAGTCTCTTCTGACAGGTCTGAAGGAGTCTAAGAATGTCTTCTCGCCGACCACGCTTGTTTCTCATCATCCAGCA
This sequence comes from Thermoplasmata archaeon, assembly GCA_023129265.1. GTDB lineage: Archaea > Thermoplasmatota > Thermoplasmata > RBG-16-68-12 > JAGMCJ01 > JAGMCJ01. The sequence continues at coordinate 578 of JAGMCJ010000211.1, forward strand.
ATCATTCTCAGAAGCGATATTCCTTTCCTTCCCGAAATCAAAACTGATAAGCTATTTAGATTGCTCTTCCCCTCTATCCAGACAGAGCCTGGCCATCTTCTCATTGCCAAGCTGTCCGTATATCTTGGCCTTGAGCATCCAGATCCCCGGATAGAAGGGATCTCTCTTGACGATAGTGTCCAGGGTTTCGATGCATTTCTCATAGTCCTCGGTCTTCGCCAGCCAAGCGGCTTTTGCGAAGAGTGCGTCCAAATCGTGAGGATTCTCCTGCAGCCTTTTTCGGCACTGTCGCTGCCAAAACCTCGTGTGGTCCCAATTCTTCTGCCCAGCACCGTTCTCGGACATCGTCGTAATCCTTCGCCCAGATAGAGGAGCTGAAGATGTCTTTCGAGGGAGCCTATATCTTTCTTTTCGCGTCGTTATCAAACCCGATAAAGGGCCTGCTGGAAATGCCTCGCAGTATCGGACTTCACATCTTTGGGAGATCTTGAGCATCAGAACGCCAACGGAGGGGATGTCGCGCTTCCTCATGAAGAAGGACAGAAACGGTACGGTTGCTACTGCGACCCGTCCTGATCCTCCGATTCGTGGGCAGTCCTGCCGAAGCTTTTTCGCTTGGTCTTTGGCTAGGATTCTCGATGACCTCCATCGACCTCATGACCTGATGCTACCTTTCTCCTTCTGATGATCATCAGGAGGGCAAGCACTGCTATTGTCGTACACACGACTGCCACCCAGAACCAAGCCTGTTCGAGGATCGATTCCTGCTCGGGCGGTGTTACTGTAGGAAGCTCGAAGGGTCCGATAGGACTCATCAGCGGGTAACGGTCCAGGCCGGTCGCTACCTGGATGTCATATGGAGTGTCACCCATTCCGTCGCCACCGGGTTGGTCTTGGTTCGGGCCACTCTTCAGGTCGAGACCCGTGTAGTCATCCCAATAGTTGCCGCCTGAAGGATATCCGTCATCGTATTGATTGTCGTGTGAGTCATCCCATACGTGTTCCTCGTTGTCCGCGAAGTTGTTGTGGAAGATTCTGTTGCCGTCGGATCCATGAAGGGACATGCCTCGAAGGGCATTCGAGAAGATGCTGTTGTTGGCGACTAGATTGTCATGAGAGAGCTTGAGTGTGATACCAATGTCGTTGTCAAGCAAACTGTTGTTGGCAATCGTGTTGTTGCTCGAGTACCAAAGTTCGATTCCATCTCCCCTTACGTCGAACCCATAGAACACGCTGAGTGAGGACAACCTATTGAAGGTCAGATTATTCCAGTTCGAATAGTGCATGTAAATCCCCACGCTATTGTCTGTGAACGTATTGTGCGTGATGATGTTGTGGTTGGATGAATCCATATAGACACCTGTGGCACTGTTCATGATGATGTTGTCGGCAATAGTATTGTTGTTCGAGAGCCATGAGTAGACGCCTCGTACGTGGTCCGAGATGTTGTTGCCGGTTATTTGGCAGTTCTCAGCAAGAAACAGCCTTATCCCATGATTTCCATTCGCCACAACCCCAAACCCCGTAACGTTCACCCAATCAGCAGATATGTCAACCACAACGTCAGTCCCATCGCCGACTATTGTCGTCGTATTCCTGTCCTCTCCGACAAGGGACAGC
>JAGMCJ010000212.1 GCA_023129265.1 Thermoplasmata archaeon
TACGGCTACCAACCATATGCCATATATGATTCCAACTAGCGCACCAATCAATATCAGAATCCCACCGATTACGGGCTTCGCTGTATGCTCCACAACTGGGCCCATAGGATACGGAGGGGGTCCCGCGGCTTCTTGCATCATATCCATCCCTGCGCTGAAATAGCCTCCATGTATTTTATTCTTTTCCTATTATTCTTCTGGGTGAATGACAACGAGCCAGAACCATCGTCGTGCTGCTTGAAGGCCGCCACACGTTTCAGACCATTCTGGCGGGAGCACCTAGACCTCATTCAAGAAATAGTCCCTATCAGCGATTTCGTAGACGTTTGACCCCTTCTTCCAGGGTCGGAGCTTCTTTCTCTCCGCAAGCGTGGCAAGAGAAGTCGCAACGTTCTGGAGCCTCACGTACTTCGACTTTATCGACTTGGGCCTCACGTACCTGAGATTCTCGTTCCTCTCCAGAGCTGTCTTTATTCTCCTGGTGACGTACATGACATTGGCTTCCGACGGTTCCGGGTAGTTCTCATCACGCAGTTTGAACCTCCTGTCCTTCCCGTCGAACTCGATGTGCCCCAGCTTCAGAAGCACGAACGGATAGCCGCTCAGGTACTCCTCTCCCCCGAAGACGTCCCTACGAGCCTCCTCCAAGATGTCAGCCAGACCGTCGATGACGTCAATGGACTCGTTCGCTCGATCGATTATGCGACTCACGAAAATCATGAGCCGGCGTCTGTACTCCTTGCTGTACTTCCCGGTCCTCCTGAACGTCTTGCCCAACGTCATGATTCCCCTCCCGAGCCTCCTCGCTTCTGTGAATGCTTGCCTGAATAAATATGTTCGTCTGATTCGGGAGCTCGTCGGTGAAGGCCTCGGGTGTTTGGCATCTAGGGACGGACTTGAGGACAGGGAACCAAAACTGGCATTTACCCTGCATCCATTAGTGTCGGAAGGAAGCACGAGAAATCGAGGGAGGAATCACATGGTGAGCGGACGTGAATCGGACAGAGAAACGCTATCTGGAATGCCCAAGGAAGACCTCATCGAACTCCTCTTCCTCCATCTGAGGAACCTCTTCGCCGTGGATGGCCTCTACTTCCTCGGGATAGAGGATAGGTTTGGAACCCAGACCGCCACGGAGATAGATGCCGATGTCTGGAGGCGGATGGGGACGATAGAGGCGAGGAGAATGCGGAAGAGGTTCAACATCGAGGGCGACGACATCGAGGCTCTCATGCAGGCCATGAAACTTACCAGCTGGGCGTTGGACATCGAGGACAAGGAAGTCGAGATCGATGGGGACCGAGCGGTGATTCGGAACAGGAACTGCCGTGTCCAGACGACCCGCGCGAGGAAGGGGCTGGACGAATTTCCGTGCAAGGGAGTCCGCATGGGATTCATGGAATCATTTGCGAGGGAGCTCAATCCCGATGTTGAGGTCAGGTGCAACGTCTGCCCTCCTGACGAGCATCCCGAGGACCTGTGGTGTGAATGGGAATTCATGCTCAGAAAGCGCTAGATGTCGTGCAGAGAGTCACTCGTGCTCGGAATCGATGGACCATCCCTTGGAGGTCGGTTGAGGAGCTGTGCGCGAGGTCTCTGATTGGTGATGGATTGTTCCGAGTCAGAATGGAAAGGAGGGGCGACTAGGGACGACTCGGACTTCTGACTCCGGGCTGGCACATTCTGCAGATACCGCAGAGCATCCTCTCCCTTTCATCGTTCCCTACGCCTTCGACGAGCTTGGCGGCCATTTCGGCTATCTCATCATCGATGTTCGGGTAATCCTTGAGCACTTTCTCGTCTCCTCTTCTCCCCGTTGTGTACTGGCTGACGGCGGCCTGAGTGACGCCCAGGAGCTCCGCGGTCTTGACCTGGCTCAAACCATATTCCCTTAGAATCGTGAGCGCGAGTTTGGCCCGGAGGGTTGGAAGGATTTCCGCGACGATGCGCTCGCATGGTTGTTTTCCGTCGGTCATCTTCGGTTCACGTGTCATAAAGCGAATGCGCGTATATTACTGTTGAGCCTGCGGGTAGTTGCCGGCTCGTTCTAGTCCTCGGCACACCGCTCGACGTATGGTTTATTACGGAGCTCGAAGATTGAGCTACCTGACGGTTGGTGGAACGGAGAGCGAGGACGTGCAGGACATCGCCATTGAAACCAGGAACCTGACGAAGAAGTTCCGCTCATTGGTCGCAGTACGGGACCTCAGCTTGAAGATAGCCCGTGGCCATGTCACTGTCCTCTTCGGACCCAACGGCGCGGGGAAGACGA
>JAGMCJ010000213.1 GCA_023129265.1 Thermoplasmata archaeon
AATCCCGGAGGACGGTGACTTCCGTATGAACAACATCCAGAGTAACATCGTGGACTTCATAGACGAGAACCCGGGAATCTCGCAGAAGGAGATCGCCCAGGCGATGAACGTGACCCCGCCAACGGTGAACTACCACATAGGGATCTTAGCGAGTGCCAAGATGATTCGCGTGGTCCGAGAGGGCCGACGGACGAATTGCTTTATTGACCGGAGCTAGCCCAGAAAGAGGGCTGAGTAGATTTTCGCATCTTTCACGAGGTTGTCCACTATCACGTATTCGTTGACATTGTGGGCAGTCTCGTCCCCGGTACCGCAGACAACCGCCTGAAATCCTGCATTTCTGAAATGGGCGGCGCATGTGCCGCCTCCCACGCCCACGACCTTCGGCTCGAGGCCCAGTACGTCCCGTATGGCCTTCCGCATCCTCAGCACGACCTCGCTGTCCTCAGACGTTTCGGGGCTGGATTCGTCCTGCACCTTTTCAAGAGAGATCCTCACGGAGTATTGCTGCTCGGCCTTTCTCGCCAGGGCCTCGACCTCCTTGAACACCTCCTCTGTCGCGTACGGCGGGAGAATTCTGCAGTCAACATAGAACACATCCTTCCCAGGAACCGTGTTGACGTTCGGGACGTTGGCTTCCTTCTTGGTGGGTTCGAAAGTGGACATTACGGGCTTGAAGCGCGGGTCCTCCTTGTCGAAGACCTTGTGCAGGTGGTCGTCTATCCAGGTGATGAGGTTCGCGCCCGCCCTATGGGCGTTTACGCCCTTCTCCGGTGTGCTCGCGTGCGCCTGCTTTCCCTCCACTTCCACACGTATCCAGAGGATGTTCTTCTCAGCCACCTCAATCTCGGAACCGTCAACGGAGAAGCGGTCCGGCACGACGATGATGTCATCCCGCCCGAACGCTCCCTCTTGAATGAGATAGGATATCCCGTAATCGCTACCCGTCTCCTCGTCGGCCACGAGGGCCAGACCACAGGTCAGTTCGGGCTTCCCGACGGCCTCCTTCACCGCCCAGAGCGCGAAGAGTGACGCGATGACGGACTGCCCATTGTCCTCGACGCCCCTGCCTATCACCTTGCCGCCCTCGACGACAGGGTCGAAGGGATCGTGCTTCCACCCGCTTAGGTCACCTGCAGGCACGACATCAGTATGAGAGACTATCCAGATCGTCTTCTTCCCCTTGCCAGGCAGTTTGACCAAGAGATTGGGTCGGATGCCGCTGGACACGCGATCATCGGGAGCGTCCATCCTCTCAAAGGGCATTCCCAGCTCTGCGAGCAGCCCTTCCAGGGACTCCACTTTCTCAAGTTCCCCGTCACCTCCAGAGTCCGGGTCAAGAGCGGGTATCCGGCACATGGCGACCAGGGAATCGACCATTTTCGACTCGGATTTCTCAAGGATCTCAAAAACCTCAGCGGATCGCATGGAGGGAGTATAGCGGAATGGTAATAAGAATCTTCCAGGCAATCGACATCTTTAAGGATTCGGTCGAGATTGAACTTCTGGATTCGCTTGCGCAAGATCAAGGTCATCGCCCTTATAGTGGTTATTCTGTTCGGTTCCTTCCTTTTCTCAAAGGTTAGTGATCCCGACGAAGTGGTGCCGGTTCTCCCTCCATGGGACATAGAGGCCATCAGCGACCCTCCGATTGGTGTTATGGCATGGCCACCTGGCGATCCCGTCGTGGGAATCGAGATCGGAGACGAAAGCCGGGCCTATCTCATTTCCCTTCTGGAATGGCATGGGGTCTTGAACGACCGCATATCTGGTCTGTCGATAGCGGTCACTTACTCCTTCCTCTCGGACTCGGCCGTGGTCTACGACCGCGTGCTCGATGGCAGAGTCCTCACCTTCGAGGTTCACAAGGGAGTGTACAAGAACGGTCTCGTCCTGCGGGACAAGCAGACGCAGTCCATGTGGAGCCAGATGGACGGCAAGGCGATATTGGGCCCCCTTCAGGGAAGGACCCTCACGAGGATTTCGTCAGTCAGGACGTCTTGGTCCGACTGGGAGACGCTTCATCCCACGACGCGGGTCCTTCTGCCGCCAGGCGAGAGGGATTACGGGATACATCCCTATGGCGACTACAAGAACAATGACGCGATCCTGTTCCCGCACAGATACGAGGATTCGTCCCTCAGGGCAAAGGACATGGTCCTGGGTGTCGGTATCAACGGATCCTTTGCTGCGTTCCCGCTTTCGAGGCTCTTGAGCGAAAAAGTCGTGATGGACACTGTTGGCTCGGAGACCATAGTCGTGGCATACCCCTACCGCACCGCCTTCGTCTACGGCGCGGACGGCAGGTCGTTCACATACGTCTCCGATTCAACGATGGAAGACCAGAACACAGACCGCTGGAACATGACCACGGGGCGCAACGAGGATGGCAATCTCGGCCTGGAGTCCCTTCAGGCGAACGCCACAGTCTGCTATTGGTTTGCCTGGCTGAATCTGCATCCGAAGACGAGCCTCTACGGCTTCGAGTCAAGGGAGGTAACCGAAAGACACTGGACGATGGCGGGCTTGCCTTGGACCGTTGGCCTACTGCTGTGCCTCCTCGTCGTCTCATTCGATCACTACTGGAGGAGACGGGCGAAGGACCCGTCCCGCCCGCTGAAGTGGATTGCGTATAGGCGCTCAATCCTACTGGCCGTTCTTGCCATACTCGCATTTTGCACATTGACGTTCGATTCCCTGGGAAACCTGCAGATAGGCAACACAGCACTGGAGGTGCTCTTCGCGGTACTGTTCCTCCTGCTCGGCGCAACCATGACCATTGAATGGTTCCATCTGAGAGGGTACGAGGGCACCATAATCCCCATCGAGATGAGTGAGTTCAAGGAGAATCTGAGGCGGGTGCTTGCGATCCAGGAGATAGGGAGTGAGAAGCTGGAGGCCAAGAAACTGGGCTTTTTCGATGCGGAGGGAGGATGCGCGCTTGCCGAGCCCAATGCCGAGATGCTCTTCTCTGGGAGTTGGCTTCTGGCGGGAAGTCCGGAGGGTCTCACTGCTCAGGACGTCACCCAGGCAAAGAGAATCGTGGAGATGTCCCTGACAGTCCCGGAAGAGGAAGAGCTAGCTTGATCCGCCCTTGCCGTACATCTTCTCGTACCATTCGATGATTTCCCAATCGTCTGGGCGTTCCGGCTGATCCCTGATCCAAATCCGGTTCGTATCGGCGAACTCCCTCACAATGGCCCTGGCTCCTTCGTCTCCGACGAATTTCGATATCGTCAGCTCATCGCCCTTCTTTCTTGCCTTGAACGCGCCGATCATCTTGGGGCCATCGAATATGACGAAGCACCATCCCAATCTGAACTCCGCCCCGATTCGGAGCCTCAGGTAGTGAAAGAGAAGGTCCATCGGTGTGAGAACGAACTTCCGGTCCACGGACACAGTTCCCACATTCTCCAGGTCTTCCTTGACCAACCAGTATATCTTGTCGCTGCCTTCCCTGAAGAAGCCCTTGACGAGGACGCCTTCGTCCTCGAGTTCTCTGAGGACCCTCCTTATCTCGTCCATCTTGAACTCGTTCTTGGTGAACAGGGCGAAGCCCTCCGCGCTGAAGATGCCGAAGTTCCTGAGAATCCTCTCGATGACCCTCTTCCTGGCATTCTTGACCGAGAGCCTGGAAGACTTCACCGTGACAAGTCGGCTGTGATGCGTATATGCTGTGTACAGGCCTCTGTTCAGCATCCTCAACGAGTCCAGCGTGTTCCCGTATCCAAGGAGAGACCTCGCAAAGAGCTTCTTTCTCTTGACCGGTTCCTCGTGCCGGACGACGTCGAGAACCATTTTCGCGTACTCGTCTATCCTATGGCTCCTTGCCTTCTTGTAGACTGAGAGCTCCTCAGGCGTGCAGTACATGCTGTAGTCCGGTATCAGGCGCGCACTGAGGATGGCTCCGGTATGGTACAATCTCCGCAACGGCTGCGCCTCCTTGACCCGTAGGCGGGCGGCGTAGTCCGATCTCAGTCCGCCGAACTCCTGGACCGCCTCAAGGACGCTATCGAAGGCCCTCTCGGGCGGGATCCTCTGCTTCCAGAGCACGTAGCTCATGATGTCCTCATCGCTGAAGGATACGGGCACGAACCCTCCCTTCGCCATGAAGTCCTGAATCTCACGGTACCCGTTCTCCAGGAAAAGGTCCAGCTCTTTGATATCCAGTATCCTCTTGCCGAACGCCCCTGTGACCCTGACGAGATCGTATCCCTTCTTCTCGAAGTGCCGCATGAGGTCGTCTA
>JAGMCJ010000214.1 GCA_023129265.1 Thermoplasmata archaeon
CCAGGTGACCGTCGTAAGCCCCCTTCTGTTCCGACGGCATTCGACTAAGCGTCCTACCTGCTTTCGCTATTTGGACTTGCTCCGGTGGGGAGTCGCCGTCTCACCAAATCCGCTGGAGACCTCATCGCCTGGCGAATCATCGCATTGTCCAGCGGCTGTGTCGTTTCTGCGCCCTTGCCTGCCCTCTCGGACAACTGGCTTGCACCAGTCCACCTTCTGTAGGAGGGGGGACTTTCCTCAGCGCCCGAAGGCACCGTCAGCCGTCCACGGTCTCCTGACGGATATACAAACGACCCGCTCAGATTTAGTCTTTTCGCGAGTTGACCGATCTCAGGACGGGAATGCTTTCCAACTTCTCTTCATCGAGTCTCTCCCAGAGGATCCCGCCGGGCTTCTCTCTCTTCTCGCACACGATGGCTTCCTTCCTCGTGACAATGAAATCGATCGGGACATCATGCTCGACCATCGGAATGTCAACGTCAACGACCTGGATCGCGTGGACTGTCGTTAGAATCGGCGTGTCCTCATCGACGATGCCGAACTCCCGCCCGAGTGCATACTCCAGGTCAGAGTAGCCGCCACCCTTTCCAACTCTCCCGCCCGAGCGGTTCACGGCGACCGAGCCCGCTACGACCATGTCAACAGGATTCATCTCTCGCGGGTGCACCGCCCGCCCGTACTTGAAGGCGCCTCGAATCGTCGACGCCTTTCGCGGGGACTCGATGTAGTTCGGGTCCACCCGCAGAAAGCACTTCTCATCCCTCAGGCGGGGGACGGCCATGTAGATCGTCTTCCCGCTCTGCAGCGCCATCTCCCTGAGCGGCCTCTGCGGGCTGTCGGGGTTGCACTTCACGACCCTCGCTTCCTGCCAGAGATCCAGCTCCTCCACCCTCTTCGCGGCAACGTCCGCGCCCTTGAAGTTGGGAATCCGCCCTAGAACTGGGCGAGGGAAGAGAGCGATATCCTTCTCCTCCATGACGTCCCAAATCATCTCCCGGATCGCGTCCTTGTCCATCGCGCTCACTACGACATCAGCTCGAGCATTCTCTCGTAGTTGTCCGGGTTCTTCTCGAAGTACGCGCGGACGGGCTTCAGGATCTCGTTCAGGTATCGTGTCGTCGCGTTCTTCAGATCGCTCGGGTGCAGCTCCCTCCCGCCAAAGGCCCTGCTCAGCTCGCCGAAGCTCGTGAAGACGACATCCCCGCCGAACTTCTCCTCCCGCTCGACCTTGAACTCCTCGATCTCTGGGAAGATGATGAGCCCACATATGTCCAGCACGGGGTTGTCCTGAACGTCACCCTCAGGGCAGTACGCCTTCCTTATCTTCTGCTCGACCGCGTCGGGCTTCTCGTGAATTGATATGAACGTCTCCAGCTTCGACTTGCTCATCTTCCCCTCGAACGAGTCCATCCGCCCGCCGCCCTGGAGGCCGGCCAGAAGCGGCGTGTGTACGGCAATCGGCTTCCTCGCACCGATCTTCTCCGCCACGTCCCGCAGCAGCATGTGCGCGTGCCTCTGGTCCATACCGCCCAGGGCGATGTCCAGGTCCAGCTCGACGATGTCGGCCGCCTGCATCGCCGGGTAGATCAGCTTGGACGCGTCTACGTCCGCGTCCTCCTCCTTGCGCCCCATGATCGTCATGGCCCGCCGCATGCGCGACACGGTCGCGTTCTTGGATATGGACAGCACCTTCTGCCAGTACTCCCGCCTGCCCACCAGCTCGTGGGCGAAAAGGAACTCCGTCTTCTGCGGGTCCACGCCCAGCGCGATGAAGCAGTCCCGCACGTAGTCCCCGCAGATCTTGATGTTCTCCAGGTTCCCATCGAGCTTGTCGTTGATGTAGGCGTGCCAGTCCGCGAGCAGGATGATCGTGTCCAGCCCGGCCTCGCTGAAATCGATGACCTTGCGCGCGATGACGAAGCCCTGGCCGATGTGCATCAGGCCAGACGGCTCGAACCCCACGTAGGAGCGTATCCTCTCCTTCCTATCGAGGAGCGCAGCTAGCTCCTCCTCCGTGACAATCTCTTCCGCTCCCCTCGCGATGAGGTCGAACCTAGAACCAGCCATGTTATCGTGCAAGAGTCGGGTCGATTTAAGACTTTTCTTCCTCTCCCTTGAGCTTCTTGGCGACGCCTTTCACGAGCCCCTTCGTCTTCTTCGCCGCGTCCTTGACAACGGGCTTCGTCTTCTCGTATGCCTTCTTCGTGAGATCCACAGCCCCCTCGATCACCTCGCCAGTGACGCGTGCAGCGTCGTCCACGAACTCCTCCGATTTCGACTTGATCTGGTACCCGCAGCCGGGACAGAAAGCGGCCTTCTCATCGACCTCAGCTCCGCATTTTGGGCAGTACATGATATCAAGACCTAATCTCGGACGCTCCTAAAGAGTTTTCGCGCGCAGGCTCTCTGGTCTCTGACGAAAGTGTTAATTGGCGGCTCCCGTATTGAATGGGGATGAAGCGGCGCACGGTCCGCACGAAGGCCAGGACGGCCGCCAAGAAGAAGGAGAGAGAGCTCATCGCGAGGGCGAAGAAGCTGCGCGACGGGCCAGACCCCATAATCCCGGAGTGCGGGGGCGAATGCAGGAAGTGCCCCTTCGAGAAGATGAGGGCGAGGCTCCTGAAGCTGCTCAGGTACAAGGAAAACAAGAAGAAGCTGAGCGGGCTCGCCAACTTCGGGCCGGACTTCTCGAAAGCCTACGCGGCCACTCTGCTGCTCGCGACGCAGGAGAAGGCGCCCTACCTGGCGGTCGCGAGGGTGGGCAACAAGGATATCGCCTACGCGCAGCGGGGGAAGACGAAGAAGGAACTACTGATAGGGTTCCAGCACTACGACGACCCCGACGCGCGACTGCTGGCGGTGGCGGACATCGCCCGCAAGAACGGGCTTTTCATATTCTCAACGAAGGACAAGATGGTCTGCACGGGGACGAGCGGGAAGCCGCCGAAGGAGTACGTGGCAGAGACCATCGGCAGGATGAGGTATCCCTTTCAGAAGACGGCGGACGGCTACGCCGCTCTCGACCCTGCAGATGACACCGTCCTGGAGGTCCGCTGGATCCCCGCCAAGATCTCGCTCA
>JAGMCJ010000215.1 GCA_023129265.1 Thermoplasmata archaeon
GCTGTTCATCAATCTCGAATCGTTTGCCGTCGTGTTGATCGGCGCAATGGTGATGGTCAGCTATGAGAGAAGTATGAAAAGGAAGGGTTTCCTCGGTAATCTGCAGATCAGCTGGCTTGTCGGGTCCCTGTTCCTCTTCGGAGGCGTTGCGGTCTACGACAATGAGACCGAAGCCCTCCTGAGAGTGACAGCTCTGGCGGCCTTGGCCTTCCTCTCGACGCTCGGAAGAGAAATCACAAAGGATATAGAGGATTTGAGGGGCGACAGGGACAGGACGACGCTTCCGATGTCGATGGGTCCGGGCAGATCCGCGAACCTCGCCCGCCTTTTCTACGCCATCGCCATTGTCCTGAGCCTCGTTCTCTTCTTCATGGGAACGTTCGGCCTATCTTATCTCGGGTTGGTGTTGGTGGCGGACATCGTTTTCGTTGTGTGCATGGCTTTCATGACGAGCAATCCGTCGCTGTCCTCGGACTTGTCAAAGGTAGCGATGGTATTCGCACTCGCGGCCTTCCTGTTGGGCGGGCTGGGAGTTGGAATGTAGGCAACGGCGTGCAGGTGTACTCATGAAACTGATTGTCGTCGACGGCTTGGATGGCGCGGGAAAGGACACTGTCGCTGACATGATTGTCGAGGGGCTGAGCGCAGCTGGTCACACGGTCTCGGTCCGAAGCCATCCGACCTCCAGGCCTGTCGGAGTGATGGCGTCCAATGCCCTTCTGAAACGCAGTCTTCTCGCACACGTCTTCGCTTCCCTGTTCTTCGGATTGGATATCCTGTTCTCCGTCAGGGAGATTCGAAGAGAGGAATCCGATTACGTTGTCTTCGTGAGGTACATAATGGGCTCCGCCTACCTCCCCCAAGGTCTTCATACCCTTGTGCATAACGTCCTTGGCAAGAGCATGCCGAAGGCGCACCAGATGCTGTTCATCGACGCCGAGCCGGAGATAGCCATGAAGAGAATCAAGGAACGCAAGAACGGGCGAGAGATGTTTGAGAACCTTCGCTCCCTTGCGGCAGTCAGAAGAAGAGCATTCTCCCTCGTCAGCAGTGATTGGATGGTCGTGCGGAACAACGGAAGTTTATCCGAGCTGAAAAGGAACCTTACTCCGTATTTGAAGGCGCTTCTCTCGAAGCACTCTGTCTTACATGTCAGTTTAGAGGTATAGGAAAGTAACGCAACTCCAGCCCAGCTACCTTGCGGAAATCCGCTTGGGCGCTCCGTATACGAGGTTTTTGGTGCACGACTGGCTACAAGGAACTCCTTGACAAAGGAAGGAGCCAGCCACAATGTTTTTATACGTCCAGTAACAGTATTACATATTGCGGTTGTGTGACGATGACTAGACTGATCAAAACGGACAGCGAGATACTGAACCTCGTTCTGAAATCCCTCTACGTGAATGAAATCTGGGAGAACGGCTTTCACTATGAGGATTATGAGCTCCCGCTTCCCAGACCGGAGAACGAATAGGAAGTATCAGGGCACACCGCCTCTTTCGAGGTGAGTGGCCATGTTTTCCAACTCTTTTATTCTCGCCCTTAGTGTCGCTGCGCTTGCTTCCAGTCGCGAGACTTTGAGCCTGAGTCTCGCAGCTTTCGATCTCAGGCTGGCGGCTCGTGCTCTGTTCCTTGCCAAGGCCTTGGCTTTCTTCGCCTCCTCGAGCGCACCCATTCGGTTCCTGAATGGCGCTGGTGTATAAAAGATTGGTCTTGATTAGATTCTTATAATGACCGGGGATTAATCACGCAGTGAAAGTCTACTTCGAAGCATTTGGATGCACGCTCAACAAAGGCGAGTCGTATCGAATGGCTGAGAAGGCTTGTGAGGAGGGCTTCAGACTGGCGGAAACGTCAGACGAGTCAGACTGCATCGTCATATCGACGTGCACTGTCATCGAGACCACTGAAAGAAAGATGCTCAAGAGAATCTCAGAGCTGGCGACATCGAGAAAGCCGATCATTGTGTCAGGCTGCATGGCAGAAATCCAGAGAGAGAAGGTTCTTTCGGTTGTCCCTCAAGCGCACTTCCTGCCGATAGACGAGATTGAGACGATTGATGAGGTTCTTGCCCGCTCAGGGATTGAGAGGTCCGATTCGCCCTCGCCCCCCGCGTTCCCGCCCAAGAGCGTGGACGTTGCGATACCGATCGCTCAAGGCTGCCTAGGCGGCTGCACATACTGCATAACGAGACTTGCCAGGGGGGAACTGAGGAGCAGAACCGTGGAAGGCATTCGAGAGGATGTTCGGCGGGCAGTCGACAGAGGATACAAGGAGATACGGATGTGTGCCCAGGATACTGCGGCCTTCGGAATAGATGAAGGCACGTCCCTTCCCGATCTCATTGATACGCTTGGGCAACTACCGGGGGAATTCAAGATCAGAGTTGGCATGATGAACCCC
>JAGMCJ010000216.1 GCA_023129265.1 Thermoplasmata archaeon
TATCACGGAGACACAGCGAATAGCAAGGATCCTGCAAGGAATAGCAAGGGAGGAGCAAGGTTTCGGCAAGGAACCAGCAAGCGACCTGCAAGGATTTAGCAAGGATTCGGCAAGGATGTCCCTGGTATGTATATGGTAGGTCCCTAGGATGTCACAGGAAACCTAGGGCGGACCTTAGGGAAAGCTAGGCGGGACCTTAGGGAAACCTTAGGAGGAGCTAGGGAAAACCCTAGGCGGAGCTTAGGATTTGCCTATGATTTGTCACGACCCGGCACGTGCACACTGCAACACATCCGAATCGGAGAGGACCCTCAGCGCATCTTGATTCGCTGTATCGCGTCGACGGGCGTGGGATCGATCCCGCGCAGAAGCGCGCAGTAGTAGCTCACGAAGTCCCCGATCATGAGCTCCTGGAACATCCTTGAGAGGAGGTTCTCCCCCTCGGCCTGGACCTCGATCACCTTCGTCTTGCCCTTGAGCTCCTCGATTGTCACGTCCATTCGCCCGCTCGTTTCCTCGTCCCTCAGCATGATCGCGCAGAAGCGGTCAACGCCATCCTCCAAATCCCATCCGACGACCTCGTTGTGATTTATCTCCGGGAAGCAGCCGAACCACGCGTGCTTTTTCGAGTTCTCATTGAGCTGGGTCTTCCACCTGCGTGCGATAGGAAGGAACCTCTCATCCGCGTAGACGAGAGGGTACAGGGAGACGATCTGCTCCGCAACATTATGGGCCACATTCTCCTCTGACTCGGGAACGAGCTTCTCCCTGAGGGTCCTGAGGGAACGAATGACGACCTCCATCTCGGATCTGAGGGTATGTTCATCCGCAACCGCCTTCGCCAGCGCCGTGAACAGATATCCTATCGCACCTCTTGGCGGCTGGCCTCCTGGGACGTAAGCCACGGGCAGACCTTTCGACCTGCAGACATCCTCCATCTTCCCGCCCGATGTTATGCAGAGTATCCTGCATCCTCTGCTGATGCCTTCGTCTAGGCAGGCGAGTGTCTCCCTCGTGTTGCCGGAAAAACTGATGCCGATGAGCACATCTTCCTCGCCAACCCATCTCGGCAGGGTAGCGCCCCTTACGACGTGGAGGAATCTTCCCGAGGGCTCCAGCCAGACTCGGAGGATGTCGCCCGCAATCGCGGAGCCGCCCACGCCAGCCACGATGACGTTCCCGGGTGCATTGAACTCCACTTCGATGTCAAGGCCCTTCTCGATCTGGTCGGGAAGTGAGTGGATGACCTGGAGCATATCGGAGCGGTCTATCTTCTCGATGTCTGCGTCGATGCTCATCGCGTTCTGTATTGCCACCCAATAGATAATGCTTGACGATTTCCTACCATGAGATTGGTAGCTACAATAAGCCTAATATGGATGGAGGGAGTTAGAGCTGCGTATGACGCATCCAGAAGTGGATAAAGCAGTCGAGGACCTCAGAAGCGGGAAGGTGGTTCTCGTGTTCGACGCCGACGGGCGGGAGGAAGAGACCGACCTCACGATTGCGTCGCAGTTCGTCACATCCGACGTCATCAGGACGATGAGGAAGGACGGCGGCGGGCTGATTTGCGTTACGGTCCCCCCGGAAACGAGGAAGAGACTGGGTCTGCCCTTTCTCGCGGACCTGCTGTGGAACGAGGGGAGTGACGTTCCAGTTCTGAGGAGTCTCATTCCGAACGACATCCCGTACGATGAGAAGTCGGCGTTCGGGATCACGATAAATCACAGGAAGACATACACAGGAATCACGGATTCGGACAGGGCGTTGACCATATCCGAGTTCGCTAACTTCGCCAGGCGCGTGGAGTCGCTCGACAGTGAGACAGCGATCAACGAATTCGGGCGGGAATTCCGCTCGCCAGGCCACGTGAGCCTTCTGAACGTCGCCAATCCCGTTCTCCAATCCAGGAGGGGACACACGGAACTCTGCACCGCTCTGGTCACGATGGCGGGATTGACCCCGAGCGCCACAATCTGCGAGATGATGGACGACGGGGGCAGGGCCCGCAGCAAGGCGGATGCAAAACGATATGCGAGCGAGAGGGATTTGGTCTTCCTCGAAGGACACCAGGTAATCGAGGCGTGGGAGAAAT
>JAGMCJ010000217.1 GCA_023129265.1 Thermoplasmata archaeon
TTTGTCGTAGCCGTACTGGTTCATCAGAGAGGCGTAGATGTTGTCGTAGTCTATGAGCAGGGCTCCGAATCCGTTTGTTGTCATGGAGTTCCTCCACTGGCTGCGGGTAGATGCTGCAACTACTTCAAGTTTGTGAGTGCGGGGATTCGACTTGATCTCCTGTGCGCGCGACGACGCCAACCCGCCTGGTGGACTCGTGCGTGGGCATGATGGCAGATGACCAAGACGCATCCTGAAGGCCGCGGCATCCTCGTACCGGATGTGGAAGCACACTTCTGAACGAATACAAGTCATCGATGAACTTGCCGGGAAGTCCTTCCTGCTTCAGAGTGCGTCCTTTATCGTCCTGAGCGCTTCATCCTTCGGCGGCAAGGATTCCAGCAGACTCCTCAACTCGCCTCGCCACTTGTTTGATACGGATGCACATCTCCTGAGGAACTCCCCTTTGCTGAATCTCATGCCGTAGTACTTCAGCTTCTCCTGGGCGAGGTCTTCCCGTATTCGGGTTCCTCTTCCGACCAGCCTGTACAGATCATACAGGTCCCTGGCCCTGTCCCGCGTGTATATGGCTCGAACCTTCTCGGCCGCTATCTCCTCGAGATCCATGACCTCCAGGACATACGGAAGGATGTCGTAGTAGGCCGGGCTGATCTCCACGCTCCGCGGGGGGAGGGACACCTCTTCCCTCTTGCTCGCCTCTATCCTTATCGTGCAGATGCCCCTCTGGTCCCTGAACAGGGGCCCCTGGATCTTCAGCCTGAAGCCCAAGGTCCTCTCGTCCTCCACGAAGTTGTCCAGGTCCACAGGGTAGTTGTAGGACTCGAGCGCGGTGCTCGCTGTCCCCTTGAGCCCTTCGAGAGTGACCTCGCCGGTGACGGTGAAATCCAGATCCTCGCTGAACCGCGTGAGCAGACCCGTCTTCTGGAGCGCTGTCCCGCCCTTGAAGACGAGAAGACCCGCCATCCTGCGCGAGATGGCGCCGAGCACGATATGCTGGAAGTAGTCCTTCTCCACCTGTCCCAGCGAGAACCCCGTTACGCCGATGTATCTCCTCAGTTCCTCCCTGTTCATTCCACCACCGTGTTGACTATCACGCGCCATTTCGAGTCGTGCCTGCCCCTCCGCGGCAGTGCCGGGTCCAGCGGCACGTAGGTATCTGACAGCTCCCCGGGCTCGATCGAGAGCTCACCGGTCCCGACCTCGGTAAGGAGATAGGCCATCCTCTTCACGACGGCCTGTCTTCCGGTCCTTCTCGCGTACTCGAGTGCCTTTCGACTGTCCACACCGCTCTCGATCGCGGAGGCCACTTCGTCCAAGGGGACGTATCCCGGGAACAGCAGGCCGTCCACGACCGCGCGCTCCTTCTCAGCGATGAACGCGACCTTCCCGCCGAAGTATTCCTTCTTGAAGCCGTAGATCAGCCTACTGTCGGTTTTCACGAACCGCAGCACACACTGTCCGTCCTCCAGGTGCAAGCGAAGGCTGCCTGAGTGAACGGGATTGATCACATCGATCACTCTCGGGGATTGTGTGGTCGTCCCGTAGTGCTCGTACGCTGCCCACAGGGACACATAGGATGGAACGTATATGCCAGTGGCAACGGCCAGTGCGTTGGTGGAGGGCAGCGCGTAGCGCCCCCTCAGAACCCTCGTCACTATCCCGGCCTTCACGAGCCTGCTCAGGAGGACGGATGCGGAGTTCACACTCAGGCCCACAAGGGCCGCGAACTGCTGTGTCGTGAGGATGGGCATCTGATGCGATTCCATCCTCTTCACGATCGACAGCCTGTCCATGGTCGAACGTACGCCTGCCTGCCTATATATGTGTTTCGTTACGGGTAACTTAACAGAAGTGTAAGTTGATGTGAACAGGAACACATCTTCGAGATGCCTGGAAGTGGACCCTTCAGCATCCGCCTCAGCAAGCCCTGGGGGCTCTGCTCGTACAACGTGCCCATGACAGAGTCCTCCGGGTCCTCCTGGAAGCGGTAGGTCTTCTTCCCTCTCGTACCTGAAAACGAGATGCTGCTCCATGCTTGCAGAGACGGAATCTCGCCCATAGCAGCCAAGACTCGAGCCGCTCGGCATTCATTCCATCCCTCTGGCATGAGCTGAAGATTCTGGGCACGTCCCAACATCTCCGAAAGGAACATATACACCCCGTCCCATCGGCCCTTCCAGAGGGAGATTCTGTGAGATGCCAGCTGGTCGTTCTCTCGATAGTCGTGTGCATGGTTTCGCTGACCTGGATGGGCGTTCCTGCTCGTGCGGAGGGACCCGATGTCCCCGTCTGGACGAGCGGTGACTTCTGGGAATACGAAGGGACCGTCCAATCCGAGGGGACCTGGGTCGATCTGACCATGAGAATGGAGGTCATCGGAGACGAGCAGGTCAGCATAAGAGGAACGACATACGATTGCTATCGTCTGGACTCGACAGTGGGAATGAGTGCGCAAGGGATATCCTTCACTATTACTTCAAAGAGCTGGTCGAGGAAGTCGGACCTCGCTACAGTGCGCGCCGAATCCACGGTTCTGGGTGAGACGACGACGATCAGCTACAGCCCTCCCATGCGGACCGAATGGCCACTCGAAGTCGGACTTCAGTGGAACGGGTCCAGTACGACGATCACGAATCCACCGTCCGGAGGGGAGACGGAAGAGACGTTGAATTACTCCGCGGAAGTGGAAAGCAAGACCAGCATCACCGTTCCCGCTGGCACCTTCGAGGCCTATGAGATCCGCGTGACAATGACAGGGACCGGTGACAGCCACGCCTATTACGCGCCACAGGTGGGCAACGAGATCCGCATTCGAAGCTCAGAGGCCTTCGGGTCCATTCACCCCATCGATCTTGTCGACTACAGATTCCAGAGTGCGTCAGAGGACGATACGGATGCGTTCGCGGGCCTTGTCGATAACCTCTGGATTCTCATCCTTATAATAATCGTGGTCGTTGTTGTCGTGGCCGTACTGGCCATGCGCAAGAGGCGGAGGCCCGCCTTGCCGGTCGAGATGCCGCCCCAGCAGCCGCCTCAAGAACCTCCTCCGCCTCCTGGATGGTAGAAGGGATGCCCAGCGATCGTTACCGAAGGATCGGAGACCGCGCAAGGACGCTGCTCTGATTGATGAAATCGTTCTGGCGAGAAGGTTGAGAGCGAGAGAAGGACAAAGCTTTAGACCTCAACGCGATTTGGCCTGTGAACATGCGAAAGGGTCTTGTCAAGAACAGAGCCCTTCTGGTCGTCATGGCAACGGTCGTGGTCCTATCTTTGATCATCTCATTCCTTCCCGCCCCCGCGCCCGACGACAAGTGCAAGGGCACGGCCGAATGCCTCGAGGGACGGGTCACGGATATCGTGGACGGCGACACGCTCTACATAGAGGGGACGAAGATCCGCCTGGCGCTGGTGGACACACCCGAGGTCGGGGAGGCGGGCTACGACGACGCGACCGCGTTCGCGGCCTCTCTTTGCCCTGTGGGGTCCCAGGCGACGGCCGATCAGGACGACAGGCAGCTGTACGATGAATACGGGCGCATGATCGCCGTGGTATACTGTAACGGCAGTAACCTGAACAGGGAGCTCCTAGAGCACGGTCACGCGGTCATTCTCACGCAGTACTGCGCCCTCAGCGAATTCGGCGGTGAGGCGTGGGCGAAGGAATACGGGTGCTAGCTCTTGAGAGCTCGAGACGGAGAAGGCGCTCCGGAAGGGCATCGAAAACGCGCCATGAAGGCGGCCATGAGGATGGACAAGCTCAAGGAAGAGGACCAACATGCACCGTTATCGCCGTCCGTAGATCTTATCATGGTGGTCATAATCTTCGATTATTACCAGTTTCTTGGAGGCGTCCACAGAAAACACCAATACAAAGCTCCTGTCTATTTGCACGCGTTTCAAATGCCGTAGTGGACTCCTCAGGTTCTTGTAACGATGTGGATCTCGTCTAATCTCTTCAACCTTATCGTGTATTATTTCCAGTTGTTTGGGATTCTTTTTGGCGAGTTTGTGGAAGATCTTTTCTACCGTCTTTCTCAGGGCGTATTCATACATCCTCTTTCAATCCAAAATGCTTCCTGAAATCCTTCACCCGCACGATCGGTTCTTTCTCCCTCACTCCCATCTTCTCAATGAACTCCGGCCTCAGCTCGGGCTCTAGGAACTCGCTCTCGTACGTATGAATTATCAACTTAATCGCTTCGGATTTATTCCTAAAACCAAACTTGGCCTTTATGATGTTCAGCACCCTGTTTTCGTACTCAGTCAGGTTTATCATAGCCTTCACCATTGTGACCACCCGTCATCTTTTGTTATATATTATAACTTCTTGTTACTTAAGGTCTTCGATGTCACTAGCACGCTGTGTTATCCCGAAATCATCAGCAACGGAGACGTCCCCTGCCAGGATGTCCTGCAAGCTCAATGACGATGAGACAAGGTGCGCGGGATAAGGCGCATCCACTGAGAGCGTTCATAATCGTTTTGGCGAGAAGCCTACTCCTCCGCCTTCAGGATGACCTTCTCTCTTCTAAGCATCGAAATCGCCCGCTCGGAGAGCACTACTGCAGCGCAGCCTCCAGCTCCTCGTAGTATATCACCTTGACCGGCGTCTTGTCCACGGGCACGTCGAAGTAGATGGTCCACGTGAAGCTCGCGCCGCTGTTGAGCTTGTCCGGGGGCCAAGGGTCACTGCCGCCCCAATTGAAGAACAGTCCGTCGGAGGTCTCCACTTCCCACGAGAACGTCCACAGGTCCTGCTGGTAGGGGCAGATGTTCACGATTGTGACGTTCACGTAGACGTGGTCCACGTACGACACATTGCCGGGCCCCACCCGCCCGTGGTCGTTCACGGTCAGGTCATAGATCTCGTCGAGGGTCGCCTTCAGCGCGTCCGGCAGGGGGACGTACTGCTCCCCGCTGCTCATCTCCGTGCCCTCGTACTCGAACGTGATTACGCCGTCGAGGCTGATCCCCCCGCCGAAGCTCTTGCTCACCTCCGTGAACGGTATGTCCCACTTGCACGCCAGCAGCTCGAGGCCGAAGAGCGTCTCGTACTCGTCGAAGTCGGACTTGCCAACCGTGAAGGTGTCATTGTACAGCGTGGCGAGATCGTCATAGATGACGACCGTCACGTTCCCGGCCGCCCGGACCTGGTTTCCCTCGGAGTCCACAAGCGTGAAGTACGTCTCGAAGTGATCTTCCCCTTCGACGAAGTTCGCGACGGCCATCTGCTCGGGCGGGTTCTCCTCCTGCGGTGCGAAGAGGAACAGCACAGCCAATGCTGCAAGCACCACGCACACGATGACGACGACTGCCAATGCCTTGCCCAAGGTCTCCCTCCTGATTGGGGGATAAGTCAGCGCATTCATAATCGTTTTGGCGAAGGGGTCATGAGCTCGCTCCCGGTCTCAGGGACGAAGGGGGAGATGCTGTCCGCCTCCTGAGCATTACGCTGTGATACCGAGAAGGCGATTCGTCCGAACTTATTTCAGTCCTTCGACCCAAGTCACTCGACACGCACCGCATGGTATCCTGCTTGACATTGACCGGACGGTCCCTCCTGTAGATGTGTCATTTGGGCAAACTATATTTAGTTATAACGTTATAACAGATACTGATGAGCAGCACCTTCAAGGCCAAACTGAGGAGGATTGGGAACTCCCTCGGAATAATCATACCCTCCGAGATTCTCGACGAGCTAGGCTACGGTCAGGGAGACAACGTGAAAGTGATAATCCCGCTCAAGAGGAAGGAGCGACTCCTGGCACTGGCGGGTATGGACGAAGGAAAGCCGCGGTTCAAAAGGGACAAGAGGGAAAGGTTCTGATGTTCCTTGACACGACCATCGTGGTGGAGGTCCTCCGGTCAGGCCGAGAATCCAGGAGGTTCAGGAGGATACTCGAAGCGATCAAGGACGACCCCCTCTTCATCTCAATGCTCCAGCTTGCAGAGCTCTCGGATTGGTGCCTGGAGAACAGCATCGACCCGTCGGACCGGATCTCGAGGCTGAAGGGCATCGTGGGAGTGGTCCCCTTGACCGAGGGCATCTGTCTGGAGGGCTCCAAGATCAAGCGCGGGATGCGGGAGCACGGCGTGTCCAAGTTCAGCCTGCTGGACGGCATCATACTCGCGAGCGCGAGGTCGATCGACCAGAAGCTGCTCACGTCGGACTCAGATTTCCGCAAGGCCGAGGATGCTGTGGTTATTGGGTGAGCGCTTCTCTGACTTCATGAACCTGCAAACGTATATGTATGCGCAGGTATATGATTGCATATCGGGGTATAACATGAGCGAGGCCACGACGATACGCATAAGCACGGAGACGCGGGATGACCTCCGCAGGTTCGGGCGGAAGGACGAGACCTACGACGAGCTCATACGGCGCCTGCTAGAGGCCGCCCGCAAGCTGAGCTTCTTCGAGGAACTGGACAGGATAGTCGAGACCGAGGAGTTCGTGCCCCTTGACCAAGTATGAGGTTCTCGTCTCCGAGACCGCCCGGAAGCAACTCGAAGCGCTGGACAAAAAGACAAGAGCGCGCATCAAGCGGGTGCTTCGCAGTGTCGATCCCTCCCGCTCGACGGTCAAGAGGCTCAAGGGACCCAAGAGGGACTACTTCCGCCTCCGCGTCGGGGAATACAGGGTGATATTCACCGTGGAGGGCAAGAGGGTCCTCGTCGCCAAGATACTGCACCGACGTGTCGCCTATTCCTGGGTGGATTGAGGTCCTGGAATCGTCTTGGCGAAAGGGTTATGAGCGAGTGAATGAATGTGATTCCTGGAGGAAGGGTGTGCGTTGGTGAACGAGAAGCTCGGAGACCACCCGCTAACGGACTTCCTGGTCCACGGTCGCCACCCGTTCCCGCGGCACATAGAGCGCATGACATACGCCATCCACCATGTGGACCCTTCCGCCCTGGATGATGTGGCGCCGAAGACCTTCTATTAGGCGATGAGGCGGGTGGCTGGACGCCGTCAACCGAGGTCCCGATTCGTGTGCCGTCGGCCCGACAGCCGAGCGCTCAGAGGGGGAATCAGGCTACGTCTCTCGCCTCTTTGCCGCCTCTGCCCTCGCGAACGAGGGTCACGAGACTGTCCACAACACGGGACAGCTCCTCCCTGGTCCTGATGAACTCCCTCTGCATGATCTGTGAGCTCTCGTTCATGGACCTGAGTATCTCGGAAATCATGTGGTACTTCTCCTCGAGAGACGCGAAGTGCGCGTCCGTGTGCTCCGTGAGCGTGTCCACCTTCTGTCCGACCGCCCTTACGTCGCCGCCCACCGCCCTTACGTCGCCGCCCAGTGCCTTTACGTCGCCGCCCAGACTTGAGAAGTACTTCTCTGCCGTCGCATAGCCCTGAAACATCTCGGATGCGATGTCCGTCACATTCACCCTGAACCCCTTGAACTCGCCCGTCGCTTTTCCCTTCCTCGTCCTCATGCCCTCCACCCTGATGTGCTCGGCGCGTATCCTTATTGCCTTTCTGAAATCCTCGAGGGCGGCCTTTTCGCCCTCCGCGACCACCTTGACCTCACTGTCCTCCAGGTTCTCCACGTACCCTGTGACCTTCATCCCCCTGGCGATCCTCTGCACTGCGGCCCGGTAGCCCGCGCTTTGAACATCGCCTGTGATCCTGATCGTGTACCTGAGCTTCATCTCTACCCTCATCGTCCCGCGTGTATATATAAAAACTGGCATGGGCACATCAGGAGATTCGCACCGAAGTCGCTGAATGCAGAGGTGTTTGAATGCTGCCACGAATCCTCCATGGGGGTGGTCCGAGGCAGGTGTTGAGCATCTGAGGTTCGTAGGAGGCATGACGTGGAGGCGATCACGACGGAGAGCGAGGACCCGCTGTGATCGGGCGCTTCA
>JAGMCJ010000218.1 GCA_023129265.1 Thermoplasmata archaeon
AACTTCTACGAGGAGGAGGACATGGCAGAATCACATCGAGTTTGGCTTTTCGCAAGAGTTGTTTCTCTTACTTTGCTCCTATTGGCTTCTGTAGGACAAGCGGGACTTGGGCTCCTGGAGAATAGTGACGCGCATACTAGGGTGACCGAGCATCAGGAAATGCTCGAGACCTTCAGTGTGGACTACGGTCAAGAGACTCTGGCAGAGAAGACCGCCACCGAATCTAGAAACACAGGAATGAAGAAGATTGCGGTGATGACAACAAGACCCGACATGCTCCATGAGTTCCTGGCAAAGAACAAGGTCCCCTCGGATGGCTCCGGTGTGCCGCAGGGCTCGCACGAGATGACGGTCAGAATCCTGGACGTCCCCGCATCGCTCGTCCAAGAGATAAGGGGCTTGGATGGCGTTGTTGGGGTCTCGGAGTACTTCGAGCCTAACCTGCCAATGGGAAGCGGAGGAGATGGCCCAGCCCCATCGCTCGATGTGATCAACGAAAGGCACGGAATCGATTCTGCCTGGAACAAGAGCTTCTCAGGCAGGGATGTCAAGATCGCCATTCCGGACACGGGCGTCGACTTCGCAAATCTCGACCTCATTGGCACTCAAGCACGAGACACCAACACGTACTCTACGACTGATGAGAGCGTCGTTGGATCTGCCGATGCCGGACAAGACAATGCGACACTCGCTCATAAAAGGATCATTTCGGGCACTGAGGCTCTATTCCTGAACGGGAACGTCATGTGGGGGACAAACTACAGCATAGACTACGAGACTCTACAAGTCACCTTCACACCGCCCTTGAGCGAGGGGGATGCTGTAACCGCTTCCTACGACTACTATTCTCCCTACTATGGGTGGCCTCTCGTCTTCGATCCGATGTCCGTTTCGACATATATGAAAACCAAGTATCCTGACGACACATGGTTCGTAAACGCCACGCAGACCGGAACAGACGACTTCCCAGTGAGTCACAGAATAAGGATGGACGGCAAGAACGATTTCGCTAGGCAGGAACTATGGGCAAGTGACGAATCAAGTGATGTGTGGTACCAACCCCCCGTAGGGACCACGACTACCGACTTCGACCTGATAGATCTCTATGTGACACGCGACCAAGACTTCTGGTATTTCGGGTTCCACACCAGCATGGGCAGCCTGAACAAGACCTACGGAATCTACATTGATGTGGACAATGCCACGTCTGGTGCTGAGTACGACCCTGTGGGGAACTTCGTCGATACGAATGCTTCCCACTCTGACTCGATTACAGACGTGCAGTTCAATCCGAACCGAACCCTGGTTGCGACGACATCAAAGGACCGACTGGCGAAAATCTGGAGCAAGGAAGGGGACCTGCTTTTCAATCTCTTTGGGCATCTGTCCGCACCGCATTCGGTGGCCTGGTCACCCGACGGGAGCTTGTTGGCGACTGCCGAGACAAACTTCGTGAGGATTTGGGATCCCATAACAGGAACTCAGATAAGGCAGATTCCGATACCCGAGAGCACGATCTCCTACGGAAGAGCCCTCCTGAGTTTCAACGAGAACGGAACGTGGATCGCGGTAGGAGGCGACTTTTCTCAATACAAAGTCTACATACTGAATGTTAATGATGGATCCGAAGTCGGACACATCAAACCGGCCAACGATATTCCCTACTCCGTAGCCTTCAATCCTTCTACTGCGTATAGCGAGGTCATTGCGATAGGTTCGGCGAACAGTCACATATACATATATAATGTGAATAGCACAAACCTAGAGGATCCAGTCAATGCGACTGAACGGCTGATTCTCTGGGGAAATCCGCCAAACCCAGAAGGGCACTCAGCGGAAATCCGAAGCTTGTGCTGGTCTCCGGACGGAAAGAGGCTGGCAACATCCGCCTCGGAATCCACTTACAATGTGAAGGTATGGGACGTGTGGGGGTCGAACGCTACTGAGAACCTGTCTGGTCTCCTCACCGATGTTAGAAACCTTGAGTGGACCGGAGACAAGATTGCGGCAGGCGACATGTGGGGAACGGTGAAAGTCTGGCAAGAGTCCCCTCCCTCGTCGTTCGTAGACGTATTCTCCCAACAGGCAAGCGGGGTCCAGATCAATGGTGTGTCCATCATCTCGTTCTTGGAGAACAAACTCGCAACGGTCGCGGAGGACACTCAGCTGAAGCTCTGGGACATCGGCACAGGGTCCATGGAGAAGATATTCAAGCATAAGCTTCCTGACTTTGCCATCTACGCCAACTATACGAGTGTTCTCTGGGGGTATGATGAAGATGATTACCCGTGGAGCCAGAATGACACCTTCATGAATGCAACGCTCTACACGTGGGAAGGTTCGCGCTGGAATAGTTCTAGACTGATTGACATTGGCGGATCCCAGAAATACAAGAGCCTGAAGGAGGGTGATTATGTAGACAGCGGGTTCTTCGAAATGGCAGTGCCAAGAAGCGCGTTGGGCGACCCACCGGGATTCGCTATTGAGCTTTTCAGTGTGGGGAAGAACGGGTCCCATCCTCATGACTCTGCCCCGTCGGACTTCAACATACGAGGAGATGTCACTTGGGACAGTACCTTCAGGTCGCTCTCCAATTTCGTGTACCGGAGAATCCAGATCTACAAGGTGAATCTCCCGCCAAATGCCACCAAGTCCGTCTATCACTTCGGAAACCATCCCGGCGAGAATCTGGTGAAGGAGTACGGGACGATAGGCGTCCTTGTCGCGGACAACCGAACTGCTGGTGTATATGAAAGGGTGTACGTCGATCTCAACAACGATAAGGTCTTCGATGATACCGACGTAGTTCTCTACCGTGGGAACGAGGTTGGCTATCTCGATAATTTCAACTCGGACGGCATTCCGGACGTGTCAGCTGGAATGTTGTACTTCATTTCGGACGGAGAGACGTACATTCCTTATTCGGACATCTACTGTGAGAACAACCAGATCGAGGACTGCATCGTTCCGAGGAACGGTGAACTCGTTGCTTTCGCGGGAGAGCTCGGGCTTCGGAAGTACCACGGAACACGGATGGCATCAGCGATAGTGGGTCAGGGTAGGCTTGACACAGATCCGGCCGACCCAGACATAGGGAGAGTCCGCGGGGTCGCGCCCAATGCAACGATAATCATGATTCCTAACGCGTTCGACAATATCTTTGAGGCTTGGTCATTCGCTGTTGAGGGATACGACGGTATTCCAGAATCAGGGGATGAAGCTGACATAGTGGTCAATGGCTTTACCTATGCACGGATACTCAACAGCGGTTGGGACGTGTTCAGCCGGTTCACTGACTGGGCGTCAGTCAAACGATCAGGATCGAGTACCACTTTCGTCACAGCTGCGGGAAACGACGGATTTGGGTACGGAACAATGAACTCCCCGTCCTCGGCTACTGCTGTCATAACAGCCGGCGTC
>JAGMCJ010000219.1 GCA_023129265.1 Thermoplasmata archaeon
TGCTCTTCGGAGCGTTAGCTCTATCTGGCATTCCGCCTTTCAGCGGCTTCTGGAGCAAGGACGCAATCCTGCACGAGGTCTTCGTCGCAGGCGAGACGTACGGCGCGCTCTTCACGTTCATCTGGGTCGCGGGCGTCATAACCGCCTTCCTGACGGCGTTCTATGCGTTCCGATTATGGTTCATGACGTTCGCCGGAAAGACACGCGGGGAAATCGTCCCGCACGAGTCGCCGCGCGTGATGACGTACCCGCTCATAGCCCTCGCTATATTCGCCCTCACCTCGGGAATGCTCGCGCTCGTGATCGGGGGCTTCGGTCATCTGATCACTTTCGGAGGCACGGTCCATGAGGGCACGATGGAGGTCCTGACGGAGATATTCACGAGCCCGCTGACGTACATCACGCTCTTCGCGGCGGTGGCGGGCATAGGGCTCGCCTACATCGTCTACCACAAGCAGAGGGTCTCCTCCGAGGTCTTCGTCTCCACGTCCGCCGGGCGGGGGATGCAGAAGCTCCTCCAGAACAGGTACTACCTGGACGCCGCGTACAGCGGCTTCGCGCTTCACGTCGGAACGGGCATCGCCCGTGCCGCGGACTGGTTCGACCGCAACGTCATCGATGGCGTCGTCAACGGGTCCGCCAAGCTCGGTCTCCTCATGGCCAGGGGGTCGGACGCATTCGACAGGAAGGGCGTCGACGGGTCGGTGGACGGCATTGCGTACGTGATTACAGGCTCAAGCAATCGAGCGAGGGCAAGGCAGACGGGACAGATACAGGTCTACCTGGCGGCGATGGTGATGGGGATGTTTGCGGTCGCCCTCATAATGCTGATCTACTTGTCAGGAGGTTTCTAGCGTGCAGTTCCCGATACTCAGCCTGCTGCTCATCGTCCCCCTCATCGGGACGGTGCTGACCATCGCAGGCGGGAAGCGCTACGCGAAGTGGATCTCCGTGATCTTCGCCCTCATAGGTCTCATCCTCTCGTCCATCCTCGTTCTCCATTTCCTGCCCGACAGCTTCATCGCATTCGGTTACGACTCCACTGGCAGGTTCTTCGCGTTCGAGATGTACTCGTGGGCCCCGAGCCTCGGTCTCAACTATATCGTGGGCGTGGACGGGCTGTCCGCCCCGCTCGTTTTCCTCACGCAGCTTCTCGTGCTGATGGGTCTGATATACTCATGGAAGAAGGAGGAGCGCCCGCACCAGTTCTTCGGTCTCATCCTCCTCATCGGGCTGGCGATAACGGGTGTCTTCATCTCGCTCGACCTGTTCCTGTTCTTCATCTTCTGGGAGCTGGTCCTCATACCCATGTACTTCTTCATCGCCATATGGGGAGGGTCTAACCGCCACTACGCGTCCATCAAGTTCCTGGTCTACACGCACGTGGGCAGCGTCGTCATGCTCCTCGGCATCTTCGCCCTCTATCTCAGCTCCGGGGACTTCACGGCGGACGGAGCGAGGACGTTCAACATGATACTGTACCTCGAGGCCGCCCAGACGGACCCGCTCTTCCTGCAGATGGGGCTGCAAATCCCGCTCTTCATCGCCTTCCTCTTCGGCTTCGGCGTGAAGATGCCCATGGTGCCGTTCCACACATGGCTGCCGGATGCGCACGTTGAAGCCCCCACGGCGGGCTCGGTGATCCTGGCGGGCCTCCTGCTGAAGATGGGCGGCTACGGCATATTCAGGATATCGCTAGGCATTTTACCCGAGGCGACCAAAGAGCTGTGGTGGCTCTTGGCCGTCTTCGGAATCGTCTCCATCGTCTATGCCGCGTTCGTGTGCTTAGCTCAGACCGACCTCAAGCGGCTCGTCGCGTACTCATCCATCAGCCACATGGGCTTCGTCCTCTTGGGTGCGGCGACCATGACGGAGGCGGGCATCGCGGGAGGCATCTTCCAGATGTTCAACCACGGCCTCATAACGGCGGTCCTGTTCATGCTCGCCGGCTCGGTCAAGCACGCCACTGGAACGAGAGAAATCCCAGAACTCAGCGGTCTGGCGAAGGTGATGCCCAAGTTCTCTCTCATCCTCATCATAGGCTTCTTCGCCTCGATGGGGATGCCCGGTCTCAACGGCTTCGTGAGCGAGTTCCTCGTGTTCCTCGGGACGTACAAGATGTTCAACACGATCGAGATGGGCAAGCTGATCATCATCCCGCTGCTCGGGGTCATCGTGACCGCCGCATATTACCTCTGGACGCTCCACAAAGTGACGCTCGGGAAGCTGAAGGAATCGCTCAAGAACGTGCTGGACATCCCCCGCCACGAGGTCCTCCCGCTCGCGATACTCACATTCATGATCATCCTGTTCGGGCTCTATCCGACGCCCGTCATAGGTGTGATTTGGCCGCATGCCCAAGGGCTCAACGGTCTGCTAGGAGGTCCGTAGATGCTCATCGATTTCCCGCTGATATCGTCGATCCTGATAGTGTCCCTCCTAGGCTCGCTCCTGATCTACCTCTTCCCCGCGGGCGACAGGGGGACGAAGTGGTTCGCGGTCCTGCTCTCTCTCGTGCCGCTGGCGCTCTCCACCGTACTCCTGCTCGGCATCGTCGCGCCGGAAAGCGTCGAGCTAACGTCCATATCCGCTGGCGGACAAGAGTTCCTCGCCTATGAGAAGGTGGAATGGATTCCTCAGGCGGGCATATCCTTCGAGTTCGGCGTGGACCAGCTCTCGGGCCCGCTCGTCTTCCTGACATCGCTCCTCACGACGCTCGGCATGATATTCTCCTGGGGAGAGAAGCACAGGACGAAGGAGTTCTTCGCGATGCTCCTGTTCATGCAGGCAACCGTGGCGGGCGTCTTCGTCTCGCTCGACCTGTTCCTGTTCTTCGTCTTCTGGGAGGGCGGCCTCCTGCCGATGTACTTCCTGATCGCCGTCTGGGGCGGTCCCAAGAAGAAGTACGCGTCCATGAAGTTCTTCCTTTTCACGCAGGCCGCGAGCCTGCTCGTGCTGCTCGGGATACTCGTCTTCTACTGGATGTCCGGAACGTTCAGCATAGTTGAAATCATGGATCAAGGACAGGTTATCCCGCCAGGACTGTACACGGACCTACTATTCTTCGCGCTGCTTCTCGGATTCGGCACGAAGCTCCCAATGGTCCCCCTGCATACCTGGTTGCCGGATGCACACGTCGAGGCCCCAACGGCAGGTTCCGTCCTTCTCGCCGGAGTCCTGCTGAAGATGGGCGGTTACGGCCTCTTGAGGTTCAACGTGCAGCTACTCACTGATTTCTCGGACGGCGCTTTGGGCGTCTCGGACGGCATATATCTCCTCGTCGCAGTCATCGGGATAGTCAGCATAGTGTACGGCGCGTTCGTCTGTCTGGCTCAGGACGACTTCAAACGTCTTGTGGCATTCTCCAGCGTGAGCCATATGGGCTTCGTGACGCTGGGAATCGCCGCCGCCGTTCTAGGTGCTCGGGCGGGCGTCGATGCGAATCTCGCCATGACGGGAGCTGTATTCCAGCTCTTCGCGCACGGTCTGATCTCTGCCGCGCTGTTCATGATAGCGGGAGCTCTCGGTCACAACGTGGGAACCCGACTGATATCCAAGCTGCACGGAGCGGCAAAGAGGATACCGAACACCGCTGGGTTCATGATGGTCGCCTTCATGGCGTCCCTCGGCCTTCCCGGGCTCGTGGGCTTCGTCGCGGAGTTCTCCGTCTTCCTTGGCGTCTACCAGGGCTTCGAGGCCTTCTTGGGCTCCGGTCTGTGGGTCCTCATCCCCGCCGTAGCGATCGTTGTCACCGCTGGCTACTACCTGTTCGCCATGCAGCGCGCCATGTTCGGTCCCGAGGAGGAGGACGCGGGAGAGATGAAGGACCTGCATTCGTTCGAGATATTGCCTCTCGCCGTTCTCATGTTCTTCATCGCGCTGCTCGGGATACTGCCCTATCTCCTGTTTGACCCGATACTCAGCTGGGTGGGAGGTCTGCCATGACGGAACCCTACTTCCTCCTGCTGCCCGTTATGATCCTCATAGTGGGCGCGTTCATCAACCTCGCCCTCGGCTTCGTCGTCAAGAAGAAAGTCGCGGCGCTCGGATACCTCTCGCTGGTCTGGCTCGGCATCTCGCTCCTGCTGACGGTGGACATGATGGGCCTCTCGTGGTCGTCGCTCCTGGGCCTGGACCTGTGGAACGTGTCCTCGCCGCTGATCGAGAACTTCCACCTGAAGGTCGACGAGCTGGCCATGTTCTTCTTCCTCGTCTTCAACGTCGTCGGTCTCATGGTCGTCTCGGCGTCCATAACGACGATCGCGAAGGAGAAGAACCATCCGGAGTACTACGCTCTCACGCTGCTCTCGATATCCGGCATGATGCTCATCGCCTGCGCGACGGACCTGATAATCCTCTATCTAGCGTTCGAGTTCGCGAGCATATCCATGTACGGTCTTGTGGCGTTCGCGAAGAAGGACGAGCGGTCCACGGAGGCAGCGCTGAAGTTCTTCCTCGTGGGCGCTGTGTCGTCGGCGGTCATTCTCTTCGGGATATCGCTCATCTACGGCGTGAGCGGAATGACAACGGGCGCGACGACGGACCTGGCCTCGCTGAAGTTGGCCCTGGATGCGGGACTCGGGACGTTCCACCCGACCATCCTACTAGCCGTCATCCTCCTCCTCGCGGGCTTCGGGTTCAAGATAACGATGTTCCCGTTCCACATGTGGGCACCAGATGTTTACGAGGGCAGCCCGACGACGATCACGGCGCTCATCGCGGCGGGCTCCAAGAAGGCCGGCTTCGCTGCCTACATGAAGATCTTCCTCGTAATGCTCCTCCTCGTCCGGATGGACTGGGCGATGATAATAGGCCTTCTGGCGATTATCACCATGACCGTAGGCAACGTGCTGGCGATCTCGCAGACGAACATCAAGCGGCTGCTAGCGTACTCCAGCATCGCCCAAGCGGGCTACATACTCATCGGCATCACGGTCGCCTCGCTGGGCTCCACGGACCCCAACGTCGCTCAGTACGCTGTCTCGGGCAGCTTGTACCACATACTGACGCACTCGCTCATGGCGGGCGGGGCATTCATCATAGTCGCCGCCGCCAGCCATCTGGGCGTCG
>JAGMCJ010000022.1 GCA_023129265.1 Thermoplasmata archaeon
GGGTACAAGTCCATCTCGAACCTCACCGGTCATAGCATGCAGCAATTCTCTCTCCACGCCGGAAAGAGCGTCCCGAATGTACTGGACACCAACAGTGCCACGGCGAAAGAAGGGGATGTTCTGGCAATCGAACCCTTTGCCACCAACGGGGCGGGAAAGGTCACGGGGAAGAAGGGAGGGAACATCTACAGGCTTCTCCGCGCAAGGGATTTGAAGAAAAGAGCGCTGACAACCCTGCTCCGCTCGATTGAGGACAGCTTCCTGACGTTGCCCTTTGCCGAGCGCTGGTGTCTGCAGTTCGACAATAAGGCCTCGCACAGGATTGGCAAGCTCGTCAGACTCGGAGCTCTGTACTCCTATCCCATTCTCAGGGACGGCGGCGGTGGAATGGTGTCCCAAGCTGAGCACACGGTGATCGTCACGGAGTCTGGATGCGAAGTCATAACCAGCCCAAAAAGTTTATAATCCCTCACCCGTGTTATAGCTAACGGCAGGGAACACATAGTGAGCGAAATAAAACGATTGGTTCTCGACGTTCTGAAGCCACACAGCCCTTCCATCGTGGAGCTTTCCAGGAAGCTTGGGAAGCTCGTTGGAGTTCTTGGAGTGAACTGCTCGGTCAACGAGGTCGACAAAGATACCGAGAGCATCAAGATAACCATCGAAGGACACTCCATAAACTTCGACAAGGTCACTGGGACCATCGAGGCAATGGGTGCCGTCATCCACTCCGTTGACAGCGTTTCAGCGGGAAAGAAGATAGTGGAAGAGGTGGAAACGCCTCAGGACCGCTGATCCTTCAGTCGAGAAGCTATCTGCATAACGATGTCCGATTTGGAAGTCGTCTTGGCCACGATCACGCGGCCTTCCCCTCTCCAGGGCTCAGAAGGATGGCTCTTCTCCGGTTCGATCTCAGCGTAGTAGCCCAAATCCTTTGCCGCGCTCGCGATTGTCTCCACCGTTGGCTCGTGTATGGCGGACTTCTTCGGGACCCTTCTGCCCTCCTTTCTGGTCTTGGCCTTGTCGAAGTAGCAGGGCCAAAGAATGACTAGGTCCTTTTTCCGAGGCATTGTCGCACGTATTCCCAACAGGACAAAAAAGCCTTTCCATTCTATTTGGTGAGAACGGCGTTAACCACGCCGTGCTGACCCGGCCGGGAAGTCACTCTCGCCGTTCCAAGCTCAGTCTCTATCGTCGCACCCTTCGTGATGATGTTCCTCTGGACGAAGTGGGGATTGGCGGGATTGCTTTTCACCGTGAGGATCCTTGTCCTCTTCGTGGTCTTCTTCGGGTCCAGAACGTTGGCCCACTCCGCCCTCAATAGCCTGACCTTCTGACCGTGTCCTCTCGTTTCGTACAGTTTGACTCTATGCTCCCCAGTGGAAGCATACTGCTGCTCCCTACCTATCTCGAACTTCCTCTTCTTGCGGGATCGGCGCAGTCTTCCGCCTGAGGACTTCCTCCTAGATTTTCCTTGCCAAAGAGCCATGTTCTCACTGGGACCTGCACTATTGACAGTACTCTATAAAAACGTTGCGAAGGTCCAGCTGCTGGTCTGATGACAGCGCGGTCACTCCTTCAGAAGGACTTCCCTGGTCTCAGTGTCGACCATCGCGTACCTACCGAACATCCCGCCGCCCGCATTGATGTAGATAGTTCCCTCTCTGTGGATTCCAAAACTCTCGTGCAGATGACCGAAGATCGAGAAGATGGGCGAGAACTCCTCCACGATCTCCTTGATGGATATGCTTCCAAGGGAACCCCGTCCAGGCACGACATCTAGGTGTCCCCTGGGCGCGTCATGCGTCACGAGAATAACGCCTGGCCCCATCAATGGAGTGAGCGCTGACCTAATCTCATCCTCCGAGATCTCGAACGGGGTGTGGAAAGGCGTCGGGCTCGAACCGCCCAGTCCAACGAAGGTGCAGTCATCTACCTCGATTCTCCTTGCGTGAAGCGAGACGCCCATGTCCTCCAATAGGGACGTCGTCTCCAGGGGGTCGCAGTTTCCTGGGATGGCCAGGACTCTGCCCGGAAGCTCCTCCAGAAAGGACCTCGCCCAAGCCAAGGGCCCGAAGTGAGTGATATCTCCACACACGAGAGTCAGGTCTGGCTCTTGGGAGAGAACAGCCTCGCGAATCGCCCTTGCCCCCTCGTTCGAGGAGTGTATGTCAGAAGTTGCCAGTATCCTCATATCCCCACGGCCTTCAGGCTATTCCAAAGCTCAGATCGCCATAGAAGACGATGTACGAAATCAGGAACCCAAGTATGGCTCCCGCATTCAGAAGTGGAAGGCCTGCCTGCGGATTCCCCTTCAGCACGAACCTCATCAGTATCGAGAAGCCCACCACAACGCCAATCATCGTGAATATGGAGACTAGAATCTCAGTGGGGAAACCGAGGAAGAACCGTGAAGGGAGCCAGCGAAAGGCAGACACGACGAGGGCCCCAGGGATTATTATGTCTCCGAGCCCCATAAACATCGCCCCCCGCTTCTTCTTCTCTTTGAGCTGGTCCTTGAGACCTTTCTCGGTCTTGTAGGAGTAGGATCTCGATTTCGGTATGACGAGAAGTATGGGAAGGTGTTGTTCCGTGACCGCATCAGCCAAGGTCACCATGTGCTTGGTCTTGTAGACGGAGATGGCATCGTACACCGCGAGCGCGACCAGCAGAATAATCGCCGGTAGTATCGCGAAGGATATCCCGATTATGGCCGTCACACCTGCGGCAACAGCTATACCTACGCTATCGACGACATACCACTCCGGATGCTTGTAGGAGACGAACGTTACGGCCACGGCGATTGCAACCGAGACAACCATGGAGGCCAGATCAGCAGCCGCAGGTTCAAAGGCCATAAGCAAGAGGTAGTACAGAGGAACGGAAAGGACGAATATCATGGTGAGGAAAATCGCCAGTAGCACGAGAAGCCGGATGAAACCCTTCCTTCCCATCTTGATCGCAAAAAGGATGAGACCCGTGAACGACAAGATAAGGAATACGTAGAGAATGGGGTTGACTGGGTCCTCGGGATTTGGGAACGCCTCGTATCCGCTTGCCGCGAAAGGTATGGCAAGGAAGACTGCCAGCGATTGGGTGACGACTAAGAGACAACCCATTGCGACGACGGCAGGGACTTCCTCTTTCATCTCATTCCCTTGAGAGAGTGGCGAAGGCGATGTTCCCCATAATCTTGTCTATCCTGATCTTGACGATTGAGCCCTTGGCGGTCCCTGGCACATAGATGATGTACTTGTCCTTCTTTGCTATCCCGTCTCCCTTCTTCCCTATGTCCTGAATCATGACCTCGTAGACCTTGCCTTCCACAAGAGGTGCCTCTTCCTCCTTCGGGAGAATCCTTCCGAACTTGACCGGTCTGTGAGCACCGCAAGCGTCGCATTCCAGCAGCGTCACGCGTCCCTCTTTGACGAGTTTCGTGTCAGGGCGCTGGCACTCCGAGCACAGGACGAAGGTCTCGATGTAACCCTTCAGGCGCTTCTCAATCTGATTTCCCGGAACCCTTCCCTTGAATACGACCCTCTTCCCGTCGATCGTTCCGGCCGTACCGAGTTCCCTGAGAAGGTAGACGAGTATCTGCGACGGCTCCCGGTTTATGGCGTCGGCTATCTCCTCGAAGTTCCTGAACACCGTGGTCTTCCCCTCAAAGAAGACCTCGACACCAGGAACTCTGAACCTCTCGCGTGTGATTATTCTCTCGGGCAGACTCTCTCTCGCCCTCTTCAGTAGTGCGTCGTAGTCCTGCTCTACCATTCAGCGAGAAAAGAGTCAAGCCATCTAAAAAGCTTTGCCATCGGACCGCCTAACCCGTTTTCCGCTCAAGGGACGCCTGGACGAGTCCGTAGTGAAGCGGGGACGGCCTGAGCGGTCTCGACTTGAACTCCGGATGGAATTGCGACGCAACGAAATAGGGATGGCCCGCGATTTCCGCAATCTCCATTCTCCTATCGTCCATCGACCGTCCCGTGTATTCCAGACCTTCCTTCTCGATCTTGCCTATGAAGTCAGGGTTTATCTCGAACCTGTGCCTGTGTCTCTCCTCTATCTTGGTCTTCCCGTAGAGTCTCTCGGCGGTCGAGCTCTCTCTGACGGCTATCTCGTGGGCACCGAGCCTCATAGTCGCGCCCATGTCCACGACCTCCTTCTGCTCTGGGAGCAGGTCCACGACAGGATAGGGAGTGTCATTGTCAAACTCTGAGCTGTTCGCGCGTTTCATGCCAACGACATGCCTCGAGAACTCTACGGTCGCCAGCTGGAAACCGAGGCACACACCCAAGAAGGGAACGTCGTTCTCCCTCGCAAACCGGATCGCGCTGATTTTCCCCTCTATCCCCCTGTCACCGAAACCCCCTGGGACCAAGATGCCGTCCGCCTTGCGGAGCAAGTCGGTTGAGCCGCCCGCCTCTAGATCTTCGCTCTCCACCCACATGATGTTCACTTTGGCCTTGGCCTTGGCCCCCGCGTGATTCAGAGCCTCAACATGACTGATGTACGAGTCCATCAGATGCGTGTACTTCCCGACAAGGGCGATGTTCACGGCATCCTTCGGATTCAGCAGCCTGTCCAGATAGTCCTTCCATTCCGTGAGGTCCTCCTTGATCTTGTCAAACCTGAATCTGTTCAGCACGAAGTCCGTAAGGCCCTGTCCTTCCAGAAGCAGTGGGACCTCGTAGATCGACCCAACATCATGCGCGCTGATGACCGCGTCACTGGGAACATCGCAGAAGAGCGATATCTTGCTCTTTATGGACCGCTCAAGCGGTCTCTCGGATCTGGTGACAATGAAGTCCGGCTTGATGCCTATCGCTCTCAGTTCTCTCACCGAGTGCTGCGTCGGCTTCGTCTTCTGCTCCTTCACAGTTCCAAGAATCGGGACCAGAGTCGTGTGGATGAAAATGATGTTATCTCTCCCCACATCTCTTGAGAGCTGCCTGACCGCTTCGAGGAAGGGCATGGATTCTATATCACCGACAGTTCCGCCGAGCTCCACGAGCGTCACATCGACGTCGCTATCCTCTCCCACCTGCACGATATCCCTCTTTATCTCATCGGTGATGTGTGGAATGATCTGCACAGTGTTCCCGAGGTAGTCCCCTCTCCTCTCTTTCTCGATGACCGTTCTGTAGACCTTCCCAGTCGTTATGTTGTGATTGGTCGTGAGGCTGACATCTATGAACCTCTCATAGTTCCCGAAATCCATGTCGACCTCGCTACCGTCATCCAGGACGAAAACCTCACCGTGCTGGAATGGATTCATCGTTCCGGCATCGCAGTTCAGGTAGGGATCGATTTTGATTGCCGTCACCCGAAGCTCTCGTGCTCTGAGAAGCATACCGAGCGAGGAAGTTGTGATGCCCTTTCCAAGACCGGACAAAACACCGCCCGTAACTATCACATATTTCATGATTTCACGGGGTTAGGACATGGTTTGGACGTAATTTAACCTTTGTTTTCTCTCCGAGTTGGGCGGGAACCTTCGATGGCGTGCACGACGCGTATCGGCTCGACCGCCCAACCCGTTGGCGAAAAGGAATAATAATCGAAACAAGATGGACTCGGCGGAGGCATCAGATGGACTCGAAAAGAAGAAAGGATCTCATGGAACTTGCTGGGAAGATTCTCGAAGACATGGAGGACCATCAATTGTTTGGCTTCATTCTCTCGCACGTTGGGAAGAAGGCGGTCCCGGAGATAGTCAACCTGTGGGGAGAACCCGCCACTCCCGAAACCGCAGTGAAGCCGAAAGAGGACCTCATCGAGCTAATCAAAAGAGACTGATTCCAACTTCGCTAGCCTTCGCGCGATGTGTTTGAGAACCTCAGTGAGGTTCTTCTTGTTGTCGAACTCCGAAAGAATCCTGTCTATTCTCTCGTCGTCCCCCCTGAGCTCACTGGCGAATCTCGCGAGGCTCGGCATGCAGCGCGTGACGTTGTCGACGATTGTAACGTCGGAGATTCGCGACGTCCTCGAGAGCGGATTGAGGTCTATCGTCAACACGACCTTCCCCATGCCCTTCAGCGCTTGCGCTCTGTCACCGTCCTCGAGCGGGACAAGGACCACATCCGCCGAATAGATCCCATTCTTGGCGCACAGACCTCTGGGATGATCCAACCCCTCGATTCTCGCGTCCGGATCGAGTCCGAGAACCTCTTTGGCACCGGCGTTCTTCAGTCTCCCCACAATCTTTCGCACGCGTTGCTCTGTTCTGTGGAATATGTTGGCCTCGATTGTCGCACCTACTGCCTTCGCGGCTTCCACCGTCTCATTGGCGCACAGAGCGGCGACATTACCGTTCACCGAGATGACTGGATGCCTTGCCCTAAGAAGATGTCCGGCCGCCGCACACTCCGCCTCGACTGCCGGCTCGATGCTCACCTCACCGATCAGGTAGTCGAACGCTTCGCCCCTGCCGTGAGCTATGAGTCCTTGCCTCACGACGAGGCCTTCCTTGACGCCTTCCACGAGCGCCTCCCTCGCCATCAGGGAGTCGTAGCGCGGATGGCTATTGGGTATCTTCATCGCAACATCTCCTGGATTCTGTCAACGATTTCCTCACAGCCTTGGGTCAGAGGCTCGCACGTAGGTATGTGAAAACGAGACTGGTATTCATCGATAACCTGACTCAGCTCCTCTTCGGTGAGCCCCTCCTTGTTCACCGTGAGGGCGATCACCTTGGATTTGGAGGAGGACTCCAGAAGCAGGATTTCCTCCTCAACGGATGGCATCGGAATGTGGAGTTCCTCCTTGTAATAGTTCCTGAACTCACGGCCCGGGGCACATTGAAGGACTATGCCGCTCGGATTGCTTGCCATGATGATGGCCCGCGTGCCACAAACGTAGGCCGGATGGGATATGCTTCCCTGCCCTTCGATGAGTATGACCTGGGGCTTCCTCTCCTCGTATGCCAGGCTTATCTGGTGCTCCAGCTCGCCCACCATGAAGTCCCCGCCGATCGCATCAAGGGGGAGACCGTATTCCGCTCCCTGAAGAAGGCCCGTCTGGCCCGTGACGACGAACACGGACTTCACGCCCGCCCGCTCAAGCGCCTCAGTGAGGATCCACCCGGTCGTCCTCTTTCCTATCGAACCATCCATCCCGAGTATGGGAATCCTCAACGCATCCATATCCCCGGCAAGATCGGCGAAGCGGTGGAGCTCCCCGAACGGGGGCTGCTTCCTGATGTCCCTGATTTCCACTGCCTTCTCTCGAGCGATGTTCGAGAACTCCGAGTCCCGAGCCAATTCCTCATGAAGACCTGATATCACGCCAATCCCGCTCTGAAGCGCATGGCGAACGGCAGGTCTGAGCTCATCCGGGAGGAACCCCCCGATCGTCGCGAGCCCGATTATGAGCCAGTCGGGCTTCTCCCCGAGACGGAGGGCTTCCTCAATTGACAAGAATATCTGTACCCCATTGGGCTTCCCCTCCAGTACGGCACCAGCATCTTGGCCAGCACAACTGCTGTCTATCACTCCAATTATCTTATATTTCTTAGAGAGCCTCACAAGGCCGTTTGCGGTCTTGCCTACGCTCCGACCGAACCCTTCCTCGCAGAGTACTATCGCTTTCTCCATCATCACCATCGTTTGTTGGCTCCGTAACCAGAACGATAGATATTTAAGAAGCTATTTATAAGTCCATCGCGATTGAATCCAAGAAAGGGGGAGAGTCAACAGCGTGTCGGCCAGTCGTAAACTGAAGGTTGAGAGCAATCGCGCGGTTTCCTCGGGCAACGACCTCTTCAAGAAGGGTCAGTACGGGGACGCGATGAAGGAGTTCAACAGGGCTCTGAAGGCGAATCCCGAGAACGCTGTCGCGTGGAACAATCGGGGAATCATTCTCCTGAAAGCAGGGAAGTCTCTTGAGTCTGTCAAATGTTTCAACGAGGCGATCAAGGTCCACGCCAACTACTCCGATGCCTGGATGAACAAAGGCCTTGCGCTTGCCAAGATCGCTAAGTACCAGAGGGCGATGAAATGCTACGACAGGGCAGTCGAGATCGACCCCGACAATGAGATTGCGTGGAACAACAAGGGGAACTTGTGGTCCAGGAGAGGGAAGTACAACGAGGCGTTGGAGTGCTTCGACAAGGCGCTTGACATAGACAGTGACTACGTCGCGGCGTGGAACAACAGAGGCGCCACGCTGCTGAAGACCGGCAAGTATCACGAGGCTCTGAGATGCTTCAATAGGGTTCTGAGGAGGCGGACGAGCTTTGCCGAGGTCTGGCTCCAGAAGGGCAGGGCCCTCATGCAGCTCGGCCGACCGAGGCATGCCATAATCTGTTTCGAGAAAGCTCTCTACTACAGGGACAGGTACGCTGCCGCGGAGAGGGCTATGGAGGAGGCAATAGAGGCGAAGGAGGCAGTCGAATAGTCGAGATGGAACGGGACAGGTGCTCCCTCTGCGGGGGCATGATCCGCCCCTACGTCAGATGCTCTCAGTGCGGGTTCACAGTCAGGAAGGAGATTGAAGACCTCGTCGGACCCTCCGAAAGATGCCAGAGGTGCGAGGGGAGCGCCCGCATCCAATTCGTATGCTCCTCGTGCGGCTCGAAGTTCGGCTACGGAAAAATCGTCAGGGAGGAAATCAAGGCATGTCCACTCTGCGGCTCCGAAGTGGAGAAGGACGCAAAACAGTGCACCTCCTGCGGGGCGACTCTTCTCGTCGAGGAAGAGAAACCCAGGGAGATCATCATCGAGAAGACGAGGGAGAAGAGGAAGATCCTCGGCAAGATGCACGAGGATGACATCGAGGCTCTCAAGAAGACGCTGGACATCGATGAAGACACCGCCGAACTCCTCTGCGGGAACGGATACAACTTGGTCTGGAAGCTGAAGCGGGCGACCATCAAGGAGCTGACCAAAACAGGACTGAAGAGGGACGAAGCGAGGAAGATAAAGGCAGCCGCAAAGGAAGTCCCGACCAAGGCGAAAGAACTGAAGAAGCGGATGCAGGAGACAGTTGAGCGGGAGTACGAGTGCCCCGTGTGCTCCTTGGTCGTCAGCGGGTTCGATGATTTCTGCTACAGCTGTGGATCCCTATTCATCACCGAGGTGGACGATCGCGTCATCCCCTATGACATCAGCAGGAAGAGGGAGGGCATATCCACCCTGGCCTTCTTCGATGACAAGCTCTTGGAATATCCAGAAGACCCAATGCTCTGGTTCTCCAGGGGAGTGCTCCTGCGGTCCATGAGGAAGTACGAGAAGGCTCTCGACTCCATCGATAGAGCGCTCGAGCTCAATTCACTCCTGAGGAATGCGTGGATTCTCAAGGCGGACATCCTAACGAAGATGAGAAGGTTCGACGAGGCAGCCTTCTGCTACAAGAAAGGCGTGGAGGAAGAGGTCGGGGTCACGGACGAGGAGATCCAGAAGAGAAGGGAAGAGCTGAGGTGGTTCCTGAGCAGGCTCAGCGAGGAAAGATGCTCGAACTGCGGAGCTGCGGTCTTCGTGGGAACCGAGGTTTGCCCTCTGTGCGGGCAATCACTCATCGAGCCCGAGATGCCAGAGATCCCGGAAGAGGAAGAAGAGGAAGCTCCCAGACTCATGCCGCTCGAGTATCGGAAGGACTTCCCGAAACTGAGGCCTCTCGGCCTGATTAACGGGCGAGGCCTGGTCAATGGAAGAGGAAAGGTCAACGGGCTCATCAACGGGAACGGCTTGATCAACGGTAGCGGCCTCACAAACCTGAGGGTGCTGAAGCCCAAACCGATGGTTTCCAGGGTCTCCACGATTGGCATCGCCCTCATAGTGCTTGTCTCAGTCATAGTGATGATGTACCCAGCCGAAGAGGCGGAGGCCGGCATAGTCATAGATGGCAGCTTCGATGACTGGTCTGGGGTGAGTATGTTCTCCGATC
Source organism: Thermoplasmata archaeon (assembly GCA_023129265.1). Taxonomy (GTDB): domain Archaea; phylum Thermoplasmatota; class Thermoplasmata; order RBG-16-68-12; family JAGMCJ01; genus JAGMCJ01. Next base: position 9,883 of record JAGMCJ010000022.1, read on the forward strand.
CGTTCCAGTCGGTCACGAATCCCGCCATAAACATGTCCAGGTATGCCATCGACCACGGAAACGGACATCTGTCCTACTTCATCGAGGTCGAGGGTATGCCCTTCCAATCCACATCGTCACCTGATTCGTTCTACGTTCTCATCGATGGTGACGCACAATCCGAGACCGGCTATGCTCTCCCACAACTCGGTGCGGACTACATGGTGGAGCTCTCAGGTCAGAATGGGACAATCATCGCTCATCGCGTGCTCGAGTTCAACACTTCCCGCAGCGCCGATGACTGGGCAGGCTGGATGGGAGCAGGCGGGGCAACAGCGACCTTCAAGGACAACCGGATGGAACTCCAATTCAGCACATCCTTGATTGGGGACCTCTCCGAAGGGTTCCGCACCATCATTTACTCAGATGACAACCTCGGCAATCTGACGCACTCATCCATCGCCTTCGGGACGAGGGACAATCCGGACGTCCTGGTCGCTCAGCAAGGGACAAGCGACAAAATCATCGAGCTGGGCGAGGGCGTACTAGTCCTCAGAGCCGAGCTGAGAGGGATCAGGGAGACGCGCGTTGAATCGATATCTCTGGTCGACTCCTTCTCGAACGTCTACGAGTATGCGGTCTCGGGTGGACCTCTGCGCCAGGGGGAAAGGAGGCTTGTGGACATCACAGTGAACACGTCAGACCTGCAGTCTCACTCTGGGGAACTCGTCACATTCTCCGTTGTCCAGCTCAAGGACGGCGATGGTGGGGCAATCGCATTCAACCTCGAGGGTCAGCCCTCTGTGTCCTACGTATCCTCGCCACCCGCCAAGGAGGTCATCGATGGCTGGTTCGGAGGCTGGAAGAACCAGAGTCTCAGGACGGACATCGATCCAGTCCCCCCCAGAAACGGAAACGTGGACATCCAAGACTACTTTGCCTATCACGATCGAGACGACAACTTCGCATACTTCTATTTCAACGTTGAAGGAGAAGTCTTCGCTGGCTTCGCTATTCCGCAGAAGGCGAAGAAGGCGGGTCCACCAGGACAACCGGTTCCTGGGCCTCCGGGAATACTCCCACCCGCAAATGGCGAGGACGTAGCCAGGATTTATATGGACTCCAACTTGTCCGCACCATCCGCGTGTTTTGTCTACGAGATGTCTGTGGATGCCCTCATCGAGATTCGCGGGAAATACGGGGAGATCAAGAACCACACGCTCTATTTGTGTCAGGGAGGTGCATGGACACCCATTGACAGACCTATTTCCGACTCTGCGAATGACAAGACGCAAATAGAAATCTCGGTGAGCATGGCCTATACTCCTGATGTTAGCAATACAAGGATTTTCTTCACGATGACGGACTGGAAATCAGATACGGATAATACGACTCTAGAAACCTCATGGGGAACGAGGAGCAGGACCAGGACCAGGACTATCTACACGGTCGAGAGCACTGCCAGTTCTGCAACAACTACAGCATTCTCAACGCAAAGGAAACTGTTCCATGATGGAACGAACTTCTGGGCATTTTACTATAATGGGACTGCATCAAACACCCGCTACGAATACAGCGCGGACGGGGAAAACTGGGGGACTTCAGGTCTTAATGCATTCATCACTCCCAGCGTTGTACTATCATCTCTCTGGTATGACCATTCCAATCAGAAGGTTTACATCGTTGGGGATACTGCCGCCGATGATTTGTCAGTGACAGTCAGAAACGGAACAGTTTCTCCCGGTGGCAAGACAATAACCTGGGATCCTGAGGTGGAGGTTGACATATCATCGGAGGACGAACCGCTGAAAGTTGCATTCATCTGCAAGGCGGCCGATGACAGAATTTGGATGGTCTCTAGTACGAATGAGACCAAAACTCTTCTCTCGTATAATGCCGCAGCACGCAGGTCAACGAATCCAGATGACTTTGGGGCTTGGGACCTAAGAACGGTTCTGCGGGATTCTGGAGTCTCTGACAATTGGGTATTTCCAATAATATTGCCATTGTCATCAGATTCAGCGAATCCAGACGTTTACGCACTGTGGTACGCGGATGGAAATATCGAGGGGAAGAGGTGGAACAGTAGTTCGGGGGATTGGGAAACCCAAGAAGACATCGCAGTCGCACCCACGACTGGTGATGTGGACTATAAGTCCCCGTCTGCAGTCGTGGATAGCGATGGTCGGGTCAATGTTGTATACAGTGACGCCACTGGCTACGTTGTCTACAGGTACAGGCAGACTGGAGGATTCTGGCAGACAGGTCCCCAGGTCGAAGGCACTCAAACGGACAATAGGTATCCGACTCTAACCCTACTGGAGTCTTCAGATCCGGAATACCTCTATGCCTTCTATGTGAATAGTAGCTATCAGATTCACTGCAGATACATGAGCGTCGGCGGAAGCAGTTGGTCGTCCCTCACACTCGCTCAGAACGATGACACCAAGACGAATCTGACTTCAATCTATTCCGTCTCATCGGTGAGCTACATCTCCTGGGAATGGCTAAACATCACAGGTACGAACTACAATGTCGATTTTGAAAGAATCCCAGAGTTCCAGGACATCCTCGCACCCGTCACTTTCACCCTTCTGATACCCATAGCTTTAAGGCGGAGAAAGAAGTAGCCATTACTCCGATGGAAGCCGGGATTGTAGGGAAGCCGAACGTCGGGAAATCGACCTTCTTTTCCGCAGCAACTTTGGCTCCCGCCGAAATCGCGGACTACCCCTTCACAACGATCGAAGCGAACAGAGGGGTCACTTACGTGAGGGCGAAGTGCCCTCACGAGGAGCTGGGAACTGAGTGCAACCCAAATAACGCCCCTTGCGAAAACGGGACCCGGCTGGTGCCCGTTGAGATGCTGGACGTCGCAGGCCTCGTTCCGGACGCTCACAAAGGCCGCGGACTCGGCAACAAGTTCCTGGACGATCTCAGGCAGGCGAAGGCACTCATTCACATCGTTGACGCTAGCGGCGGTACGGACCACGAAGGGAACATAGTGCAGGTCGGTAGCCACGACCCTCTGTCCGATGTGCGGTTCCTGGACACCGAGATATCTCAATGGATAAGGAGCATCCTGGAAAAAGGATGGAAGAAGGTTGTCAGGCAGATTCAACTGGACGGGCTGAAAGTGGAGAAGGCAATCCAGGAGAGGATGACTGGTCTGGGATTCACCGACGCAATGGTCCTGGGTGCACTCAGGCGGACGGAAATCGGTGAGACGCCGATGAACTGGTCCGAGGACGACATCCTCAAACTCGCGGACAACCTTCGCAAGGTCGGCAAACCCATGATAGTCGCCGCCAACAAGTGCGACATCGCCCCGGATGAGAACATCAAGAGGCTGGAGTCACTGGATGACAAGATAGTTGTTCCGACATCGGCGGAAGCGGAGCTTGCCCTTCGGCGCGCTGCCAAATCGGGCCTAATCTCGTACGATGTGGGGGACGATCATTTCGAGATCCTGGATGAGAGCAAGCTCAACGCTGACCAACTCAAGGGACTGGAGTTCATGGACGGCGTTCTGAAGAAGTTCGGTAGCACTGGGATTCAGAGATGTGTGGAGGAGGCCGTGTTCAACCTTTTGGACATGATGGTCGTCTATCCTGTCGAGGATGAGAACAAGTGGACCGACAAGGACGGTCGAGTCCTGCCCGATGCCTACCTTCTCCCCCGGGGCAGCAATGCAAAGGATTTAGCCTACGAGGTGCATACAGACCTCGGAGACAACTTCATTCGTGCAATTGATGGCAGAACCAAGAGGGTTCTCGGTGCCGATCACGAGCTGAAGGATGGAGACATCATCACGATAGTGGCAAGGGCATAAGATGGGAAGCTGGGATGTTAGATTGCTCAACGCCTCCTACAAGGAAGAGGGTGAGGGGGTCGTCGTCGAACTTTTCGGGAAGACTCGCGATGATAGGTCCATATCCATAAGGTTCGAAGGGTTCCATCCCTACTTCTACATAGTCGAGCCGCCCAAGGTTCTCGTTGACGACTTCGAACGCGATCCCGAAGTCAGGGGAATGGAGGACGTGCAGCTCTGGACCGACGGCGAGATGAGGGACTGCAAGAAGGTCTTCCTGCGATTGCCCCGGAGAACGCCCGAATACAGGACGCGAGCGAAGAACCATTGTGGCGTTCTGGCAGCGGACATACCATTCGCACTCCGCTTCATCTTCGATAAGGACCTAGGATCGTGCGTGAGGGTTGAGGGAGAAGAGGTGGAGGGTCCTTACAGCACAGACATCACCGTTAGGGCCGAGATATTCGAGCAGATTGAACCGTTCAGTCCCCGCCTGACGATCCTGAGCTTTGACATCGAGAACAGCATCAAGGACGGGACGATATTCACGATATGCTGTGCTCTGAGGGAGAACGGCGAGCTCCATGAGAAGTGCTTCGAAGGCCTGGAGAAGGAGATGATTGAGGGCTTTGTGAACTACGTGAAGGAGAAGGACCCCGACGTGATCACCGGATACAACATCGACGGGTACGACATACCGGTTCTTCTCGAGAGAGCCAGGAAGAACGGCATCCCCAATCTCTACCTCTCAAGAAACGAGATTCGTATGCGGGAAGGCGGCGGGCGGTTCTGGCGAATCTACGGTCGAATAGTCGCTGATGCTTGGTGGAACGCCAAAAGGGAGCTACGGCCGAAGCAAGAGACGCTCGACCACGTGGCGAAGCTCGTTCTCGGGGAAGGGAAGAAGGACGTCGATCCGACGAAGATTGACGAGGAATGGGAGAAGGACAAGGACCGGGTGATCAGGTACTGCAAGAAGGACGCCGAGCTCGCACTGCGGATCTTGGAGGACATAGCCATCCTGGAGAAATCGATGGACCTGGCGGTCGTCTCCAAGCTCCCGGTCGATTACGTCCTGAACGGGAGGACATCATCGCTGATAGACTCCTTGCTCATCAGGGCCGCCGACCGCGCGGGCGTGGGAGTACCGATGACCCGCCAGGGTCGCAAAGGGGAGTCCATAGAGGGCGGTTACGTTCACACAATCCCGTCCGGGCTGTACCACTGGGTCTGTGTCCTTGACTTCAAGGCGATGTATCCGAATCTGATCATCGCCAACAACATCTGCTTCACGACACTCTCCGAGGAGGGCACGATTTCCAGCCCCACAGGCACGAGGTTCCTGAGCAAGGACCAGAAACCAGGCCTTCTGCCGAAAATCCTCAGCGACCTGATGAAGGAACGTGACGAAGCGAAGGCCCTCATGAAGGAAGCCAAAGGGGAGAAGAGGAAGTACTATAATGGAGTGCAGAACGCCATCAAGATCCTGATGAACGCGTTCTACGGCGTCTTCGCGTCGAGCTTCTACAGGTTCACCAATCCCAAAATCGGTGCTACCATAACAGCCATTGCCAGAGAGAACACCAAGGCCCTGATCTCCCAGCTCGAGGATGAGGACATCAGGGTGATTTACGGTGACACGGACAGCGTGTTCTTCCAGTCACCCGAGGAAAGTCTAGATGGCGCCGTGAAGATGGGGCAGGAAATCGCCAAGAGGTTTTCAAAGGGCGGGGCGATTCTTGAATTCGAGAAGGTCATGGACCCGTTCTTCTCTCACGGGAGGAAGAAGAGGTACGTCGGCAAGGTCCTGTGGCCAGAGGAGGACCTTCTCGTTCGCGGTTACGAACTCAGGAGGACGGATGCCTTCGATCTTCAGAGCGAGGGGCAGGCAATGCTCTTCGAGCGGATGATGGAGGATGACATAGACGGCGCGGTCCGCATCGCAAGGGATCTCGTTGCCGACACCAGGGAGGGGAAGGTGTCCCATGAGAAGCTGGTCATATCGAGATCCGTGAAGGCCGAGAAGGACTACGTCACTCCAGATGCGCTTCCGAACGTCCAAGCGGCGCGCAAGTTGAAGGAGTGGGGCTACGAGGTCGTTCCCGGAATGAAGGTCTCCTGGATTGTTACAGATGCGAAGAAATCGCCGCAACGGATCCACCCGTACGTCAGCGGGAGGGAGTTCGATGGATCGCCTGATTGGAACTACTACGCTCGCAGACTGGCGCACACGCTCGCCTATGTCACGGAAGTCTTCGGATGGGACGACAAGAGCCTTCTGGCGGGAAGTCAGCAGGTCACGCTGTTCCGCGACGAATTCGACTCGAAGAGGAGGGACGAGACAAGGGTGAAGAAGACAGAGAAGAAGCTCACCCTGAAGGACTTCATGTGAGC
>JAGMCJ010000220.1 GCA_023129265.1 Thermoplasmata archaeon
AGCTTGGCGGGAGAGACTGGATAGGTTCCGATTCTCCCTTTCAGTGATAGCAGGATGACCACGACGACGAGGACCGCTATGATTGCCCTATCGTAACATAGAACAATACGTCCATCTGTATCTCGCACCCTCAGAGAATGAAACTGATTGAGGCAGATAAACATGACTCCGCAGGAGGTAGTTGATGTCAAAATGTGCTTCTCTCTGCCATAGTCCGTCAAGTATCGGAAGTATGAGCTTTCTGCCGATACCGATATATAGCACTCTGAGGATATCGGTTGGATATGGAAGTCGCCGATACCGATACTCTTATTGATCCGGAAGTCTCTCGACGAATCGCCGAGAAGAAGAGAAGGCTTGACTCGGCCAGACCGCTGCAAGCCGATGTTCTGAACAGGTTGAGAGAGGACGTTCGATTGCGCCACACCTACCACAGCAACGCGATAGAGGGCAACACCCTCACCCTGCAGGAAACGAAGCTGGTACTCGAGAACGGCATAACAATCGGCGGGAAACCTCTAAAGGACCACTTGGAGGCCATAAACGGCGCCAAAGGATTCGATCTCATTGAAGGGCTGGCCCGCGGGAAGAAGCCCATTGACCATATGACCATCCAAGAAGTTCACGAAACCGTGACCAAGGGCATTCTGGAAGATGCCGGCAGATACCGAACTCAGAACGTTCGGATAGCTGGTGCGCGCAAGACACCCCCGCCTTACTCCAAGATTCTTAAGCTAATGGACGAGTTAATCGCCTCTCTGAAGAAGCCGAAGAGAAACCCCATCGAAATGGCGGCAATCCTACATCATGGACTCGTGGCGATTCATCCGTTCGTTGACGGCAACGGAAGGGTGTCGAGATTGCTGAGCAACCTCTACCTCCTCAGGCACGGCTACCCTCCCGCAATCCTCCGCAAGGAGGACCGAGGGAAGTACTACAGGTATCTCGGAGAAGCCGATCGGGGGAGTCTCAAGCCTTTCATCAACTTCATTGCGAGAGCCGTGGATGAATCCTTGACATACCATCTGTCCGCGTTTGGCGGTGAGGATGAGTTGCTGTCCTTGGGCACGCTGGCGGAAACAACACCTTACTCTCAGGAGTATCTGAGTCTGAGGGCGCGGCAAGGAAAACTGGACGCCGTGAAAATCGGAAGGGTGTGGCACTCCACGAAGCGCGCTGTTACGGGTTACGTGAAGAGACACTCGGGATGAGGTTCATTTGCTTGTCGCAATCCAGACCGCATCCTCGGTCGCCTTCACAATGCTGGACCTCTATCTCGTCCTCCTTCTCCATATCTCTGTTCCCTCAGCGCGTTCCCGTCATATGGTCTCTACGGGGACACACTCTCAGCCAGGCGCGCGATTCTTGCTCCGTAGCTGGTGCACTCCGCCTTCACATCGCTGTCTGGCTGACCTATGGATACCGGGCCGTAGTGGTTCCCTTTGGCCACTCCCGGAACGATCATCCCGTGAATGAGCAGAGCTTGGAGTATCGAGAGGATCGTGGTCTCGTTGCCGCCTCCGATCAGAGCGCTCGAGGAGAACGCCCCGCCGACCTTGCCCTCCAAGTCTCCGTGATGCGTCACACTTCGGTCGATGAGGTCCTTCACATCGGCGGCCATGACGCCGTAGTAGGTGGGCGAGCCGAGCACGATCGCATCGTAGCCGGGAAGACCTTCCATGTCCACGTCCTCAACGCTCTTCAGGTCGACATCGGCTCCCTCGGACCTTGCCCCCTCAGCGACGGCCTCGGCCATCGCCTTCGTGTTCCCGCTATTGGAGAAATAGCCTACTAGAATCTTGACCATGCTGATGGGAAATGAGCGGGCATATATGATACTCCCTCAGGAAAAGAGTAATACCGTACTGCCATTCCCACCTAGGGATTCCCGTGCGTAAGAAGGTCATCATAATGGGGGCGGCAGGAAGGGATTTTTGCCTTTTCAACTACAACTTCAGGGACAACGAGGACTACGAGGTCGTGGCGTTCACGGCAGCGCAGATCCCGGACATAGTGGACCGGAGATACCCGCCCTCTCTCGCGGGAAAGCTCTACCCTGAAGGCATCCCCATCCATCCTGAAGAGGATCTTCGGAAACTCATGAGAGAACACGATGTCGACGAGGTCGTCTTCGCCTACAGCGACGTCCCGCACGAGGACGTCATGCACAAGGCCTCGATCGCAACCGCCAACGGAGCGGACTTCGTGCTCATGGGGACGAGGAAGAGCATGATCGAGTCCCAGGTGCCCATAATCTCCGTCTGCGCCGTGAGGACAGGAGCGGGAAAGAGCCAGACGACGCGGAAGATCACCCAGATACTTCTCGACAAGGGCAGGAAGGTCGTTGTCATCAGGCACCCCATGCCCTACGGGGACCTGGAGAAGCAGGCGGTCCAGAGGTTCGAGACGTACGAGGACCTGGACAGGTACGACACGACGATTGAGGAGCGGGAGGAGTACGAGCCGCACATCGACCGCGGGATAGTGGTCTTCGCGGGAGTGGACTACGAAAAGATCCTGCGCGAGGCCGAGAAGGAGGCCGAGATCATCGTCTGGGACGGCGGGAACAACGACACGCCCTTCTTCAAGCCGAACCTGCAGATTGTGCTGACGGACCCGCACAGGGCGGGGGACGAGGTGGGTTATCACCCCGGCGAGGCGAACGTCCTGATGGCCGACGTCATCATAGTGAACAAGGTGGAGACGGCCAAGCCGGACGACGTCGAGCGCGTCAAGCAGAACGTGAGACGTCTGAACCCGGACGCTGTCCTGATCGAAGCAGCCTCTCCGATAATGGTGCGCGACACGGAACCCATCCACAAGAAGCGGGTACTCGTCATCGAGGACGGCCCGACAGTGACGCACGGTGACATGGAGTACGGGGCGGGCACGATCGCGGCGAGGCGGTTCGGCGCCTCCGAGATGGTCGACCCGAGACCGCACGCGGTCGGGTCCATAAAGGAGACGCTCAAGAAGTACCCACACCTGGGCAATCTCCTGCCGGCCATGGGCTACACAGACCAGCAGATCAAGGAGCTGGAGGAGACGATCAACGCGGTGGACTGCGATGTTGTCGTGAGCGGGACGCCCATCGACCTCAGGCGGATACTCAGTGTCGACAAGCCCGTGGTTCGCGTGAGGTATGAACTCCTGGAGATCGGGCGACCCAACCTGGACGACATCTTGGACGACTTCTAGTTAGGTTTTTATCGAGGGTGCACGATTATCACGCAAGCGAGGGTAGCCAAGACTGGTCAAAGGCGACAGACTCAAGATCTGTTCCAGAAGTGGTTCCGGGGTTCAAATCCTCGCCCTCGCACTTAACCACAGGTTTAGATCGACACAGGGCTATGTCCGTTCTGGACATGGTAAGAGACAGCAGCGACGACTTGTATGACTTCAAGGAAAGACTCCAGAGAAAGGTTGCACAGATTGAGGGAAAGGAAGATATCTCTCAACATAACAAGACCAAGATTTTCGAATTCAAGAGATTCTGTTTTGTCAACGGAATTGGCACAGCCCGAACTCTGCGGTACCTCTACGACCTGCCGAAACTGGCAACTCTCCTAGGCAAGAATCTTGAGGATGCCAAGAGAGAGGATATTGAAGCCGTAGTCCACGACATGGAATCTTCAGAGTATTCTCCGAGAACCAAACTTGACTTCAAGGCCACAGTCAAGCGATTCTACAAGTGGTTGAACGGTGGCGAGGAGTATCCGGAATGTGTTCGCTGGATTAAGACTGGTTCCAGGAAGAATAATGACACCCTTCCAGAGGACCTGCTGACAGAAGACGAGGCCAAGAAGCTGATAGAGGCTTGTCAAAATCCCCGCGACAGAGCTATTGTCGCGCTTCTCATTAATCTACGCCATTTCTTGACTGGTGTGCATTGTGCACAAACCAGAGAGGTTCTTAAGTAAGCCATGAGTTATTAATTCCCATCGTACAAACTCGGTGAAATGCTTGCCGGAAGACGTGGGGAACTCTGAGATACTCCAGAGAAAAGAAAAGAGGACAGCGAGACTCATAATAATCTGCTTTCTGCTTGGAATCATTCTGGTATCTGCTTCGTACCTTCTTTTTGCCGTACTGGCGAAATCGGTACTTAATGATCCCCTTGGAGCAAAGGCTCTTGTGGGAACCTACCTGGTCTTATCGCAGGTTCTTGGTGTTGTGGGTTCTTCCTTAATTGTTGGTGCCTTCATTCTAGTGGTATATTGGGCTCATTCGAGAGATAAACGGAAAGGAAGAAGAGCAAAGAAGATTTTGATGCCAAAAAGATGAGGACATGAGAGAGATAGCGGAGAAGCTGCTCTCTGTCTCACCCTTTCTGCTTCGCCGCAAGAAAGCGGTCTTAGGAAACGCTTGAGCTCAACGTGAGAGCCTTCTTCATAGATTCGCAAGAAGAGATTGACTTCAATTATGTCTCAGTTCCCTATGGACGGCGACCTTTCTGACACGACTCATCGGGCAATTTGTGAGGGCCTTTCCAAGGTGTGTGAATGTCGGCACGGGATCATGGAAGGCGTCCACGACGAGTTCAGAGGGGGAGAAGACGCTTCAGCCAGACATGTCAGGTTGCGACCTCGTCGGCTACCACGTGACGAAGAAGACGCCAACGCCCTTCGAGCGCAGAATCTGAAGAAGACATTCACAGGGTGGTGACTGCCATCTCCTTCTTGTCTTTCGTGGATAGAATCCACGTTGCCAGCTCGC
>JAGMCJ010000221.1 GCA_023129265.1 Thermoplasmata archaeon
TCCAACACCTTCGGACGGACTAGAGCGGATGAGGTCGAGATGGAACCCACGGAAACATAAATAGTCGGAAAGGTATCTCAATGCAGGGTGGTTCCTTGATTGTAGTGGATGGAGAGTCCCTCACAATAGAGGATGTCGTTCAGGTTTCCAGGAACTACGAGAAGGTCAAGCTGTCTCGTGAGGCCGCGAAAGGAATGGAGATGTCCAGGAAGGCGGTGCTCGAAATCATCAGGTCTGACGGGCTGGCCTACGGCATAAACACAGGCTTCGGCGACCTGGCGAGCGTTGTCATACCGGAGAAGGAACTCCTCGATCTTCAGAGGAATCTCGTCAGGAGTCATTGTGCGGGAGTCGGAGACAACCTTGACGAAGAGCACGTCAGGGCGAGCATTCTTCTTCGCGCCAACAGTCTCGCAAAGGGACACTCTGGCGTCCGCGTCCTCGTTGTCAAGACGCTCTTGGAGATGCTGAACAAGAGGGTCCATCCCATCGTTCCAGAGATTGGGTCCGTGGGTGCCAGTGGCGACTTGGCGCCCCTGGCTCACATAGCGGCGGTTGCGGTGGGAGAGGGTCAGTGCTCCTTTGCCAGAGAGGTGATGGAAGGAGGCGCGGGGATGAAAAGGGCGGGGATTAAGCCGCTTCGCCTCGAACCTAAGGAGGGCGTCGCGCTGATTAACGGCACGTCGGTGATGACCGGCATCGCTTCTTTGGTCGTCCATGATTCCCTGAACCTGGTGAGAGCCGCGCAGATAGCCGCCTCGATGAGCTTCGAGGCCCTCAAATCCTCCCCTCGGCCCTTTGACAGGAGGCTGGGCAGGGTTCGCCCTCACAGGGGTCAGGTGAGATGCGCGAGAAACATGCTGAGACTCCTCAAGGGGAGCGAGATTATCCCGTCCCACAAGGACTGCCCGAAGGTCCAGGACGCCTACACGATTCGCTGCATCCCCCAGGTGATCGGCTCCGTCATGGATGCAGTCGATACCGCGAGGAGGACCATAGAGACGGAGGTGAACTCCGCGACGGACAATCCGCTGATCTTCCCAGAGACGGGTGAGAGCATCTCCTGTGGCAACTTCCACGGGCAGCCGGTCGCAATGGCGATGGACCATCTCTCGCTTTCCATGTGCGTCCTCGGGTCCTTCTCAGAGCGAAGGACCGCCAGGCTCGTGGACTCCCATCTGAGCGGTCTCCCGCCGTTCCTCACCGAGAAGAGCGGGACTCACTCGGGCCTCATGATGGCACAGTGCACCGCCGCCGCGCTTGCATCGGAAAACAAGACACTCGCCCATCCGGCGTCAGCTGACTCGATCCCAACCTCGGCGGGTCAGGAGGACTATGTGAGCATGGGGTTATGGGCTGCTCGAAAGGCGGCCTTGGCGGTCGGCAATACGAGGAATATAGTCGCCATTGAGCTCCTCTGCGCTGCTCAGGGCCTCGAATTCCTCAAGCCTCTTAGACCGGGAGTAGGTTCGCACGCAGCGTACAACGTCGTCCGGCGAAATGTCAGTCGACTGAATGATGACAGGCCACTGACCGCGGATGTTGAGCGCCTAGCGGCCCTAATCGAAAAGGGAGTAATCAACAGGGAAGTGGAAAAGCAGGTCGGGGAGCTGGCTACGTAAGGCTCGTCCCGCACTTGGGACATTCCTCGACTCTTCCCGCGCACGTGTCGTGCATCTTTTCCCCGCAAGGACAGACAACCATCGGGAATCCCCTCTTTATCTTCCCGCGACAGATGGCGCACTTCGTGTCCTTCTCGGCAACCATTTTGATTATGTCTTCCTTCTTCTCCTTTCCAGGAGTCTCCGAGACTTCGATCTGAGCGATGCTCTCCTCGACATACTCCGCATCGTCGAAGACCCTGTGGGAGATCACTCTGATTGCCAGAGGCACCGTTCCTGGTGCCGTCATCTTGAGCCTGAACTTGACACTTTCCGAACCGCCCGCCCTGACGCTCTCGACGGGCTCAAGCCCCTCGGTCTCCGCGTCTCCAAGCATCTGGATGGAGACATTGCTGGCGAGCGTCTTTCCGCTGTTTCGGAGAGTGAGAGTTGCATCCAGCCATTCTTCCAGATTCGCCTTCTCGATGTCTATCTCAGCGGTCACTGAAGGAGCGAAGCCATCTATTGCCCCGTTCGCAAGGTCGAGTGACTGTTGTGCGTGCTCGATCGCCTCTTCGACGTTCACATTCTTCGCGTCCAAGGCCTGAAGGAGGAGCCTCTCCGCCTCCTTGATGTCGATTCCGAACCTCTTTGCGGAGCCGATTATGCTGTCCGCCTTGTATGTGAGGTCGATGAATTCCTTCTCGAGTTTTCTGTTGGATTCAACCTTCTTGACCGACTCCTCAGCCAGGTCGAGGGCGTCTTGGTATCTCCCCTGCTCGAGGGCGTCCTTTGCGGATGTGATCATCTCCTCGTTCTCAGCCACATCCGCGCCCATCTTCTTGGCGTACCGCACCGCGCTCTCGGAGTTCTCTATCACCTGGGTCGCGACCCCGGAAAGAATGCCCTCGATGTCCTGTCTGGCGGATTCGACGAGGTTCTTGGCGTTCTCAAAGTCCTTGTTCCTAATGAGTGCTTTGGCCTCTCCCAGTTTGTGTCTGGACAGACTGCTTTCCAGGCCAAGCTCTTCGGCAAGGTCGATGTTCTCTGATGTCTGGGTCGCGATCTGGAGCAGGTGGGATTCGCAGACTCCCGTTGCCCATTCATAGCATTGATTGGCGGCTTCCCTTGCCGCTTTCATGCTTCCGGAGTCGAGCGCGGACTTGGCCTCGGCCAGCATCTTCTCAACTTCGGAGGAGTCCGCGCCTATCGAAGCGATAGTGTGGTGCAGCTTCTCCGCTAGTCCGACGGACTTCTTCGCCTCCTCATAGGCCTCAACGGCCTGATGGAAAACGTCCCCGCTCTTCAGACTCAGCTCGAGCGCATTGGGATAGTCACCACTATTGAAGGCCCCCTGGGCTTCGCGCAGGAAATCCTCAGCCTCTCGAATCGTGATGGGGAAACCGTCCATCTTCTTCTTCGCCGTCGTGATGGCCTTTCTGGCCATGTCTTGCTGGAGGCCGACTCTCTCAACCTCGCTCTCACTCTTCATTGCGAATTCAATGGATTCCTTGTAGTCTCCGTTCCTGAAGTGGTTCTTCGCCTTTGCAATCAGCTCTTCTGCGGATTTTGTGTTCACTCCTTCCTGCTTGGACTTCTTGATGACCTCGATGAACGAGTTTATCATATCGGTGATGTATGTGTCCCGTTCGAGTTGCATGCTGTTGAGGCACTCCTCGGCAGATTGTAGCGCGTCCTCGTGCCGGCCTGTCTCAAGACCCCTTTCCGCTCTTTGGAGCAGCCTTGTGGATTCGGGAGCCTCGACGTTCATGCTCTGAATCTCCTGGAGGGCGGTTCTCGCCTCCTTGACCTTCTCGGCGGCCTCATCGAGCTTCCCGCGCATGTCTGACAGGGCATCTCTTGCCTGGGCTGTCAGTTTCGCTGATGCCTCGTAGTCGCCCTCGTCAAGGAGCTTCCTGGCTTCTGTGAGGTCGTCGTCCACCGCCTCCGTAAGAATGCCCATCTCGCGGGACTCCGTTGAGATTGATTGTGATGATGTGATGGTGCCGAGTATGCCATCCCTGAGAAGCTCCTCCATGCCGGACAAGCTCTTCTTCGCCAGTTGAAGGGCCGCTTCGTACCTCTTCTCCTTTATCGCATCCTTTGCCTCTTCTACGACCCCGTTCATCCCGGCGATGTCGATTTCCAACCCCTGAGCGAGCTCGATTCTCTCATTGACGGCAGCGATCTTCTCCGCGGATGAGTACAGGACCATGAGCTTCTCGGCTTCTTTC
>JAGMCJ010000222.1 GCA_023129265.1 Thermoplasmata archaeon
TCGGATATGGAAGCATCGAACTCGCTCGGAAGCTTGACGGGACACTTCTCTGCACATATGCCGAAGGCGAAGCACTTCTCCTCGTCCACGTATCTCGGCTTCTTTCGTATGACGGCGGTGAAGTTGCCCTTCTCTCCTTCCAGTCCGATTAGGTCCGCGTTCGTGACCAGCTCTATGTTCGGATGCCTTCCCGCTTCAACGAGCTTGGGGGACAGTATGCACATGGAGCAGTCGTTCGTGGGGAACGTCTTGTCCAGCTGTGCCATCCGGCCCCCGATGAACGGAGAGCTTTCGAGAATAATCGCCTTGCGACCGGCATCCGCTACGTCAAGGGCGCTCTGAATGCCGGCGATTCCTCCTCCTATCACCAGGACGCCTTTGTCCAACTAGCTCGCCACCGAATGCTTGCCGTATTCGTATCCCTTCTCAAAGGCTTCGAGGTTGAGGTCTTCAGTTCCCTTCGGGACTGAGTCCAGGACGGATTTCTTCATGGCATCGTGGCTTACCACGTCCGCCACGGCTGCCAGGAACCCGAGCATCACGATGTTGGCGACGATCTTCTTTCCCAGCTCTTCCGCGATTCTCGTCGCGGGAGCCTTGAAGACTTTGTTCTTCTTCCTGAACGCCGACGCGTCTACGAGGTCCTCGTCCACGATCAAGATGGCATCGTCCGCTATCTTGCCATGGTACTCATTGAAAGCGTCCTGGGACATTAGGACGAGGACGTCGGGAACAGTCCCCATCGGGTAGTTGATGTCCTCGTCGCTGATGATGACATCCGCGTGGCAGGACCCGCCTCGTGCCTCCGGCCCATAGGACTGCGTCTGGACGGCTTCCTTCTCCTCATAGATTGCGACCGCCTTCCCCAGAATGAAGCCCGCTAGGATTATTCCCTGGCCGCCGAAGCCACCCACACGAACCTCCTTTCGGCTCACTTTATCAACCCCTTTGCCCTGAGCATTTGTTCCTCCAGGTCGAGATAGGTCGGTCGCTCCGTGTCCACGAAATCGCCCACCACGATGGGCTCCTCCCCGCGCATATGGAGTACCATCTCATCCCAGGAGGCGTCGTTCTTTATCACGGACTTCTCTCTGTAGTATCTCAGCTCCTCAAGCCCTTCCCCCAGCTTGTTCGGCCTGCCAAAGCCAACTGGGCATGGGCATATGATCTCAATAAACGTGAAACCCCTCTTCTGGAGAGCCTTCTCCATGGACTTCTCGAGATGACGACAGTGCAGGGTCGTCCATCGAGACACGTAGACGGCGCCGAGCGCCGCCGCCAAGTGGGGGAGATTGAGAGGATGCTCGAAATTCCCGTAGCGGGTCGTCGTTGTCCTCGCCTCGACCGGTGTCGTCGGTCCTTGCTGACCGCCAGTCATCCCGTAGTTGAAGTTGTTGACGCAGATGACGTTGATGTCGATGTTCCTCCTTGCCGCGTGCAGGAAGTGGTTCCCGCCTATGGCGAAGAGGTCGCCGTCCCCGCTGAAGACGGTCACACAGAGCTCTGGATTGGCGATTTTGAGCCCCGTTGCGAACGGTATCGCCCTCCCGTGGGTCGTGTGATAGGAATCGACCTTGACGTACCCCGCTATCCTTCCAGTGCATCCGATTCCGGACAACAGCACCTGTTTCTTCAGAGGAATGTCAACCCTCTCGATTGCCTGGGCATAGCAGGTCATCGCGGACCCGAGCCCACAGCCTGGACACCATATGTGGGGAAGCCGGTCCTGTCTCAGGATGTGATCTAGCGGGTGCTCTTCAACGGTCTCTATCCTGCCCTTGTCGTTTGCTCCTTTCGCACTCACTTCGTCACCTCCTTTATCTTCTGCAGAACCGCTTCCGGTGACAGCATACCTCCACCTGCGTGGGTAACGCTGAGGACCCTCCCGGAGGCGAACCTCTCCACCTCTCGGGAGATCTGTCCCATGTTGATCTCCGGGACCACGAACACCTTCGCACTCTCCGCGAGCTCCTTTATCCGCTTCTCGGGAAATGGCCAGACGGTGATCAGGCGCATGAGACCGGCCTTTATCCCATCCTTCCTCGCGATGTTTACCGCCCTTCCAGCAGATCTTGATGCCGCACCGTAGGAAACGACGACGATGTCCGCATCTTCCGTCATGACTTCCTCGAACTCCCATATCTCGGGCGCGTGCCTCCTAATCTTCTCGATTAGGCGGGTGACCATCTCGTGCTGGGTCTCCTCATCGATTACGGGATACCCGCGGGAATCGTGGGTCAGCCCGGTGACATGTATGGCATAGCCCTCTCCCGCAAGTGCCATCGGCGGGATGAGGTCCTTGTCTGGCTTGAATGGAAGGTAGTTCTTCTTGCGCTTTGGCCTCTTTCGAGACACGAGCTTTATCTTCTTTGGCCCAGGAATCACGACCCTCTCGGTCATGTGGCCGATGATCTCATCCGCCATGACGAAGACGGGCTGGCGGTACCTCTCTGCCGCGTTGAAGGCCTTGATCGTAAGGTCGAACATCTCCTGGCATGAGTTGGGAACGTAGGCGATTGCTTCGTAGTCACCGTGGGAGCCCCATTGGGCCTGCATCATGTCGGCCTGTCCCGCCAGAGTGGGCAATCCCGTTGACGGTCCTCCCCTCTGGACATTGACGATGACGCACGGCGTTTCCGTCACTATCCCGAGCCCGATGTTCTCCTGCATCAGGCTGAATCCAGGACCGGACGTCGCCGTCATCGACTTGGCACCCGCACACGAGGCACCGAGAACAGCCGCGAGGCTTGCAATCTCGTCCTCCATTTGGATGTAATGTCCGCCCACTTGCGGGAGGCGCAAGGCCATCCTTTCGGCGGTCTCCGTCGCGGGCGTAATCGGATAGCCTCCGAAGAAGTCGCAACCAGCGGCCAGAGCACCTTCCGCACACGCGATGTCGCCCAGCATGAAATGCCTTCCCGTGAGTACCGCTTTCATTCTCCTTCCTCCGTGTATATGGCTAGCTCAGGGCAGATGAGCATGCAGAAATTGCAGTTCATGCAGTCATCCTCCTTGCCGTCCGCGATCTTGGGCAGATGATACCCCTTCCTGTTGATCTCGTCCGACTCTTCGAGGACGCCCTTTGGACAGAACTCTATGCAGAATCCACATCCCTTGCACCTGTCCGGGATTATGTATATGTGCCCCTTCGGTGTCTTGATCTTGTCTTTGTCAAGCGGTCTGCGCCAGTACTTCAAGGACTACAACCTCCGGAACCTCAGGATTCTCTGCGGGCGCAATGCCACAAAGCCCCCCGTCTATCCCATCTTGAAAACCGAACGCTGACCGAGTCTTGGAACGGACATCCATGGGGGGACCTCGTCTCGCCATCGAGACAGACGGAATTACATTTCAAGGAATATATAAGTCTTATTTGGAGAATCGCGGGGATAGGTCTTTCTTTTCAATATGTGGGAATATTTGGATTATCGAACCTTCCCAAATGACGAAATACGCAATTCGGATGGAGGATATCGGGAACTCCCATGAAAACCTTTTTGTCGATTCGCCTCCTACTGCAGTGTGTGAGAAAGGGTCATCTCTCAGACAACGAGAAGCGGGTGCTGCACGGCCTCGTTCATCACACGGACATGAAAGACCGCGAACTCAGCGACATCCTCGGGATGAAGCACTCCACGGTGACCACGATAAAGCACCGGTTGGCGAAGGAGGGCTACTTCTCGAGAAAGAGGATCCCCTATCTCCAGGACCTCGGTTGCGAGATGCTTGGCGTGACGTACGCGGAGTTCAACCCGGCGGTCTCTGCGGAGGCCCGAGTGGAGAAGGCGAGGGAGAGGATCGAGATTTATGACGAGCTCTTCTATTCGGTCGGTGAGACGAACTACGGGTTCTCGCTGAGCTTTTCTAAGAACTACACGAACATCGAGAAGATCAGCGATATCAGGACGCAGCTATTCGCTGAGCTTGGATTGCTGGAAGCGACCTTCCCGACGCAAATGGTCTTCCCTCTGGAGACCAGCGACATAGTAAGGTTCTTCGACTACTCGAGGCTACTGGCCCATGACTTCGGCATAGACGATGAAGACGCGGAGAGCAGGGGGGAATTCGTGAAGGGCGATCCCGTCACTCTGAAAAACAGAGAGAAGATGGTGTTCTACGCTCTCGTGAACTACCCCGATGCCAGAGATGGGACCATTGCCGAGAAGACGGGGCTGTCCAAACACACGATATCCAACATCCGTAGGAGGCTGGAAGAGAGGGGATTGATCCGCACGATCACCATCCCGAATCTGGAGAAGCTCGGGTTCGAGATACTCTGCCTGGGCCACACGAGGTATAGTCCGAGGACACCCTTTGACAGCGGGACCATCGATATGAGCTATATCGACACCGAATCCGTGATGTTTCTCGCCGCCAAGAGATTCGAGAACTTCACGCTCTCGATTTACAAGACATATGAGGACTTCAAGGTCGAGAACTCCGCTCTAATCCGATACCTCAAGGAAAACGAGATGATTGCGGACATGCCCCTGATCCGGCTGTACAGCATTAAGCGGATGATCACGATAAAGGACCTGGTCTTCGGGCCGTTCGTCAAGCAGCTCCTGGATCTGAACGTGGACTTCTAGTCTCCAGCCCGCTTGTCCTCTCTTTCGAGCTCGAAGACGACTGGGTTCTTCGCATCTGGACAGCAGAGGACCGCCACGTCTGGATCCTCTTCCCACGGGAAGGAGCCGCCGAACTGCAGGACCCGGACCGCGGGGAAGATTGAGTTCATCGCGCTGGCGCATATCTTGCCCCTATCATCTGGATATATGAACTCCTCGCCCACAGTGTGACCGACCGGGCATTCGCCACCTTCGAGTATTCTCGTCATTCTTATCTTGACCTTGCTGTGGGTCATCTCATCACCACTTGTGCAGGGACCGTGTGTTCCCGAAGACCGTTCTGTCGAGCACCAAGCAACGTCTCTCACTAGCCCTCGAGTATCGGTGTGTAACCGTACCAGTCTCCCTCTGTCTCAAGGTAGCTGAGGTTCTCCTCGAGCAGCTTCGCATGCGACTCCTCGAAACGACTGAGCTTCTTGAAGAGGTCCTTCGCGGTCTCCACGCTCGTCAACTGACCGCAGTTGGAGTAGAACTCGATGGACCTTCTCTCGATGTCCAGCGCGAACTTCGTCGCCTCTATCGAGTCCATCTTCTGCGTTATCTCGTCCTTCTTCGAAAACACGATCCGAGGGTCCGGGAGATCGATGTTCAGTCTCTC
>JAGMCJ010000223.1 GCA_023129265.1 Thermoplasmata archaeon
CTCAAGACCCTGCTCTTCTCCGCATCGAAGATGTCCTTCGGCTGGCGAAGGCTCTCGAATATGCCGAACACGAGCCTGTCCGGCTCGAGAACCGCCCTGTCTCCCCCGATCAGCGGGATGTACTGCAGGTGCGCGAACCTCTCATAGCCGTCGAGCCTCGCGGAGAGAGCCTCACCGCCCCAGATCTTGCCGTCCTCTCCGTAGCCGGCGCCGTCGAACGTCAGCGTGACCAGCTCGTCCAGACCGTGCTCCGCCATCAAAGAGGCCGCGTGAGCCCAATGATGTTGGATCTCCACGACACCGGCATTGAACTCCTTCGCGAACTCCTTGCCGACCCTTCTCGTCGTGTACATCGGATGAAGATCGATCCCCACCGCCTCGATGCCATCTATTCCCGCCAAATCCATGAGCTTCCTCGTGGCCTCCATCTGGAAGTCGAAGACCCCGTAATGGGTCGTATTCCCGATGTACTGGCTGACCAGCAGCTCGCCGTCCCTGGATATGGATGACGTGACGTTCCTCTCGGCACCGACGCCCAGTACCCTCTTCTTGTGCAGTATCGGAATCGGCTTCGGGACGAAACCCCTGGACTTCCTGACGAAGAACCTGCTCCCGTTGAAAGGGATTACGACCGAGTCGTCTGTGCGGTTGATGATCTCGCGGTTGTGAAGCAGATAGACATCGACCCCGAGGCTGAAGGCCTCGTCATGGCTGAGCGCCATCGGCTCGCCAGGCGGGTTCGCGGATGTCATTATCAGGGCGTCATGGTCGATGTTCCGGAAGATGAGATGCTGCACCCCCGTGTAGGGGATGTATAGCCCGATGCTGTCCAGCCCGGGGGCCACGTCCTCGAGCAGCTCGTCATGCTCCCCATGCCGCTTAGGAACGAGCACAATCGGTGTCTCGGGTGACGTCATCAGCCTCTTCGCTTCCTCCGAGATGTGAGCGTACCTCTCCGCGGTCTCGATGTCGCGCACCATCACGGCGAAGGGCTTGTACGGACGATTGTACCAGCTCCGGAGCTTCTTCGTCTGCTCCAGCGTGCAGACTATGTGCATGCCTCCCCAGCTCTTCACGATTCCGAGCTTGCCCTTGTCGATCATCTCGGAGAACCTCTTCACCGAGTCGTTGACGGGAAGCTGGATGCACTGATTGTTGTAGAGAAGGTACCTCGGTCCGTCGTGCGGGCAGGATATCGTCTGCGCATGGAACCGCCTGTTGAGCGGATCCGCATACTCCTTCTTGCACGTCGGACACAGCTCGAAAAGGGACATCGACGTGTTCTTCCTGTCGTACGGGAAGTCCCTTATCACCGAGAATCGCGCACCGCAGTTCGTGCAGTTCGTGAACGGGAATCCGAACCTCCGGTCCTTCGTGCTGAATATCTCGCTTATACAGTCGTCGCACAATGCAATGTCGGGCGGTATGGACGCTTCCTTCGAACCAGCTATGCTGCTGACTATTTGGAAGGTGTCAAACATCTCCTGACACGACTCGGCCTCCTTCTCGACGTTGTCAATCCTCGCCAAGGGCGGGAGCTCGGCCCTAAGCGTGTTCAGGAACTCATCCTCGCCCCCGTTCAGGCAGACCTCGACGTTCGAGCCGTTGTTCCTCACGTAGCCCTTCAAGCCGAGCGACGTCGCTACCCTGTAGACCGTGGGTCGAAAGCCCACGCCTTGAACCACACCATAGAGATAGAGCTTCATTCAGTGAGCCTCAGTCCATTGGCAATCCCAGCGCGCGCATCAAATCCTCGATACCCTCCCCGTGCCTTGCGTCCGTGTAGACGACCGTAGCCTTCGAGCCCAGTTCCCTCGCGTCATTCCCGAGGGTCTTCGGATCGACCTCCATCGCCCCCGCGAGGTCCGTCTTGTTGATGGCGATGACGTCCGAGAGCCCGAAGATGAGAGGATGCTTCATGATCATGTCGTCGCCCTCCGTCACGGAGACGACGACCATCCTCTTGTCCGTTCCCAATGCGAAGTCCGCCGGGCACACGAGGTTGCCGACGTTCTCTACGAAAAGAACACTGATGCCATCCAGGTCCATGTGCTCGAGCGCGTGGTCGACCAGATGCGCGTCGAGGTGGCACTCCTTGCCAGTGTTAATGTTTTCCACGGGGATTCCGTGTTTCTTGAACCGCTGATAGTCGGCGTTCCCGGCAACGTCGCCCGCGATCACCGCGGGGGAGATGCCCGTTCCCTGGAGGATGTCGATCATCTTCTCCGCCAGGAGCGTCTTTCCGGCCCCTATCGAACCCATTATGTCGATGGACACTATTCCTCTTTCGCGGAGAAAAGAGCTGTTCTTCTGTGCGATTTCCCTGTTCGCTTGGAGAAGGTCGACCCCTGACCTGACCTCCACTAGTTTGTGCATCGTCTCCTACTGAATCGCCGTGGAGAGTATTTAGCTTTTTGCAGCGATGGGGCTGTGGGACAAAAATAGCCATCA
>JAGMCJ010000224.1 GCA_023129265.1 Thermoplasmata archaeon
GAGCTTCTGCTTCTTCTCCTTGTCCCGGGGCCACATATAGACGTTTATGAATGGCATCTTGCACCTCCTAGCAGAGTGGAATGCCATACTGCGAAAAAAGCTATCGTTCAGTCCGGGAGCCCCAGTTTTTCCCCGATTTCCTCGATGGCTGAGACGATCTCCGAGCAGTCCTCGCTGTCGATTGGCGGGATGTCATTCATGTCAGCCTCGATTATGCACGGTTTGTGGGGGATCGACCCGACCAGCTCGATGCCTATGTCCGCGAGCTTCGAGCGGGTGAAGTCGTCCTTTCCGAGCGATTTGTTGAGGACCGCGACCACCTTGCCGATGCCCACGTCCTCCGCCAGCTTCCTTATCCTCGCCGCCGTCTCGATGGACTTCGTTCCTGGTTCGACAACGATGATGAGAACGTCCACGCTCTCCGCCGTGCCCCTGCCCAGATGCTCGACTCCCGCCTCCATGTCCATTATGAGGACCTCGTCCCTGTCCAGAACGAGGTGCCTCAGGAGACGCTTCAGCAGAGCATTCTCGGGGCAGAAGCATCCGCCACCTCCCAGGTCGATGGTCCCCAGGACGATGAGCCTCACGCCGTCTTTCGCGACCACGCCATATCTGTCCACGAGGTCGTCCACCTTCGGGTTGAGCTTGAACATCTGTCCGTAGGAGGACCCTGGCCTCACGCCCGTCCTCTCCTCTATCAGGTCCAACATGCGGGAGAGCGGGACCAGGTTCTTCCTCTCCTCCTCTGGTATCCCCACGGCGGACGCGAGGCTGGGAGACGGGTCGATGTCGACAGCCAGCACCTTCTTCCCGCGCCTGGCCAAAAGTCTTGCCAGGGTTCCCGCCAGCGTGGTCTTGCCCACGCCGCCTTTCCCAGCGATACCTATCCTTTGGGCCATCGAAGACCTATTCGGAGCTGATGATGAACCGGTGGTTCACGAGGTCCGCTCTCTTCACCGTCCCCTGGACGGTCTTCATCTCGCCCATGATGTCTATACACGTTATCGTCTTGCCGTTGACCTCGACCTTGGCGACATCCTTCATGAGCTCGGTCTCCTCTCCACCCGTTTCAACGTATACAGTGGATTCGCACATGTTCTCACTGGCTCAGAATAAGTAAGGTCGGTATTTAATGCTTCTTTCTGCGGGTCGAGCTACCTGCGGGTGTACCTTCCCATGATGACGGCTTCGCCGATTTTGTGCTCTTCCACCTCCCGGTAGAAGGCTCTCTTCTCGGTCGCCAGGATTTTCTCGACGTTGAGCGCGTACAGCTTGAAGTAGTACCTGTGCGTCCCGCTCGGCGGGCAGGGTCCTCCATAGTCTTCCCTCCCGAAGTCGTTCGTGACCTGCCGGGAGCCTGCGGGCTTCGAGTTCTGAGGCATCTCCTTTGTGTCCGGCGGGATGTCACCCAGCAGCCAGTGCACCCAGGTCCCCATGGGAGCATCCGGGTCGTCCATGATGAGCGCCAGGCTCTTCGTTCCCTCTGGGACCTCCTCCCAGACGAGATGGGGCGATATGTCCTCTCCGTCGCAAGTGAAGCCAGAAGGGATGTCTCCACTATCCTCGAAGTCGTTGCTCTTCATTCTCATGACTTCGCCATCTGGGTTCACATTTATGATTCTTTCTCTGAATCCGCCTATTTCGTGGCCTTGTGAATCCCGACCATCCCGAGGAGGAGGGGTTCAAAGCTGACATCGCTGAAGCCCGCCCCGCGCAGGACGGTGGCAACCTCCTCCGGAGCGGGAAAATTCGTTGCGGATTTGCTGAGATATGCGTACGCGCTCTTGCTCCCCGATGCCGCCCCGCCAACGAAGGGCACGATTGTCCTCAGATACGCGTGGTAGATTCCCCTGAGGACCTCCGATTCAGGTTGGCTTGTCTCCACGATGACGAAGTGCCCGCCAGGCCTCAGTATCCTCAGTACCTCGGCCAGATACGTGCCGATGGCGGGGTTCTTGTAGAGCAGGTTCCTGAACGAGAAGGCGATTGCCACGCAGTCGAACGATTCGCCCCTGAATGGCAGATGTCCCGCGTCCGCGAGGACCAGCGGCTTTGACCGGCCCGCCGCCATGCTGGCCCTGCCTATCATCGCTTCTGTGAAGTCTAAACCGAGTACCGTCGACCGGTCATGGCCCCGCCTCTGGATCGTGAAGAGAAGGTCGCCCGTCCCGCAGCACAGATCCAGAATAGCTTCGGGAGAGTCCTCAAGGCATGATGTCGTGGCCTTCGTTCTCCACCGACGGTCCAGTCCGAAGGTCAGGAGACGGTTCAGTAAGTCGTACTCATCCGACACGCCCTGGAACATCTTCCTGAGCGATCCAGGTCGATAACCCGGGGGCGCGTCATCACTGACCATTCTTTCAGACCGTTCCACGCTACGAAGAAGTCGCAAGATTTACATAAGCCCTTTGAATTGTGAGACTCAGACTCCAGGGTGGAACAATGGTTCGTGTCAGCGAAGTAGGTGAAGTGTTTCGGTGCGAGATTTGCGGGAATGTCGTCGAGGTCAAGGAAGCTGGCGGGGGAGAGCTCGTCTGCTGCGGCCAGGCTATGGTGAAGGTCGAATAGCGACTACTCCTTCTGGTCTGTTGGCGCGGCGATTCTGCCGCCAATCTCAAATGCCCTGGCCATGGTCTCCTCGTCGTCCTTGACGCCGCCCCTGACCTCGTCCGTCTGACCGTAGAGGATTTTGTCGACCAGCTCGATGTTCGCCCACATGAAGAACCCCTTCACGGTCGTCAGGATGGGCGCGAAGTCCCTGTCCTGCCCACCGACCGCGATGAAGACTCCCTTGTTCCGACTCTTCTTCCTTCTCTCAAAACCGTATGTACCGTCCTCCCGCTTCACGTAGGGCATCAGACAGTTGCAGCGGTCAATCATCAGCTTGGTCTGCGCGCTGACCGTGTCGAAGTACATGGGAGAACCGAGGACTATGATGTCGCACGAGTCCAACGCGTCGTAGATGACCTTCATGTCATCGTCGAAGAGGCAGTACTCGGGATCGGGGTCCTTCACACAGTCCTGGCATGGCCTGATTTTCAAATCGTTCAGATAGATCCTCTCGGTCTCCGCGCCCTCGCTCTTGGCGCCCTCCAGCACTTGCGTTACGAGCAGGTCCACGTTCCCCTTCTTGACCGGACTGCCGACGATTCCACAGACCTTCACGACGATCACATCCCGGACTCTGGAGATGCAAAATGCAGCTGATGAACTTATGCATTTCTCGCAAGCCGCAGGATGATGGACATTATTCTTGCTTGCTGGATTTGGACTTCTTCCTCATTAGTGATATCAGGACCAGAAGCAGGATCATGACCAAGATTACGGTATTCGCAGCAATCACGATTTCAGTTATGGGTACTGACTGAGACCTCGTGGTTGCAGTAACAGTGTTGGATGTTGCCTCGATGTCTGCGGCATTGTGTGATACCACTCTGAAGTAGTACTCCGTACCAGCCTCTAGACCTCCCCAAGTGTATTCCGTGATGTTGCAGTCTTTCACGGTGATGGATACAGAATCAGTGAAATCAGGCAATCTCGCTCTTTCGATCACGTGTTTCTCGCAATACCTATCGTGCACAGGACCCCAGCCTAACATGACGCTTTCTTTCGTTATATCCGACCCTGAAGGAGTATGGAGTGTAACGGCAATCGCTTCTGGGATTTCCTCTGTCGTGACTGTTCTTGGAGACGAGGGATTGACCATTCCTG
>JAGMCJ010000225.1 GCA_023129265.1 Thermoplasmata archaeon
TGCCGAAATCGACGGAATCGCCGTTGAAGTAGTCCTTGAGAAGCCCCTTGGTCTCGTCCAGCAGCTCCGAGCTGTCATCCTCGGCGAAAGGATTTCCGTCGAGCAGTATCTCGTAGAGGCCGTCATCGCTCTCGAAGATCTGGAGGCAACCGTTGGGGGTGAAGAACAGCTTCGTCTTCATCATCAATGTTAATGCAGGGCCACACATAAAGAATTCGCTACCGCCTGCCCCCGGAAACCAAAATTGTTTAAATGGTGAACGTCTATCAATGTAAGCCAGCAGGACGGTGATATCGATACACATACGGAGTCGTCATCTTGCATTGATGTCGGTGCTCCTGGTCGGGGCCCTGATTTACTCCTCTCTTCCTGCAAAGGCGGAACTCATTCTCGACGTATCGCACTCACCGGAGGTTCCGCTGCCCGGCGAGGAGGTCAACGTCACAGTGTGGGTGACCGATTCTTCGAACATGTCCTTTGTGCAGATCACATGGTGCAATAACGATACTGGATCGTGTTACTACCACGAGATGAACTACGGAGGGAACAACACCTATTGGAGGGGGATTGGAGGAGAAGAGAACATCGTCAACGGTACCGTGGTCAAATACAACATCACTGTTGAGGACACGACGGGGCATAGGGACTACTACCCAGAGGGATTCGATTATGTCCACATCACATATGTGGGCCCCTCCCCTCCGGCGAAACCCGCACCTCCGCTAATCACTCTCGAATTCGTGCTGATTGAAGCCCTTCTCATAGCCATCACAGTGGCCCTGCTCGGCATTTCGGTGCGGAGGAAGATGAATGGCCTGGAGATGAGCAAGGTGGCTGCTATGGGGGTAGTCCTCCTGATAATCCTGTCCATTGTCTACGGAGCGTTGTACTTCCTCACCCGGCCCACTGAGATCGAGCTCGCCAAGGATTTCCAGGCCATCGACACAGACGGCCACACGTTCAGCCTCTCCGACTTTCGCGGGGAGGTCGTGGTCCTCGATTTCATGTCCATGAGTTGCGGAGGCTGTGAGATTATCGCCGGGACGATCATGGACGATGTCTACTCCCATTTCGATGAATCGCAACTCGAGGTGATATCGATAGATGTGAGTGTCGCCGATGATATCGACGCTCTCAGGACACTCAAGGAAAACAGGGCATATCCTTGGCGGATGGCTATGGACCCTGGCGGTCTCGTGAACGACTATGCCGTTGGACACCTTCCGACACTAGTGATAATCGACAAGGAGGGTTACGCGGTCAACGTGGTCACGGATGCCTACACCTCCGCGAGCAGCATGCGGGGCATGATCGACGACGCTCTGGCGGGGAGATTGCAAGCCATAGGGATTCAGGCGGTGGGCAGTATCCTCCTCGCAGTCTTCGCGGGATTTGCCACGTTCTTCTCGCCCTGCTCCTTCCCGATGCTCCCGGGGTTCGTGGCCTACTATCTGTCCGCGGAAGCGGAGCAGGAGAAGAAAAGCACACTTAAGGTTCTCGGCAGCGGACTCGTCGCTGGCATAGGGATCATCCTCGTCTTCCTTGTCATAGGGTTCGCCTGGATAGCGGCGGGAACGGCGGCCAACGTGGAGGAGTACACGCCAATCCTGGGGCCGATCGTCGGAGCGGTTCTGATTGTCCTGGGACTGCTGATGTTCACGAACCTCCAGTACCACGCTCTGCTGAGACCTTTCACCAGGCTGAAAGAGGCGATAACGAAGGGGAAGAGCAAGGAGACTGGAGGCTACTACCCGAAGCTCTTCGGCTACGGTGTCGGGTACGGGGCGGCGGCGTCAGCCTGCACCGCTCCTCTCTTCATAGCCGTGCTCGCGCAGTCATCCATAACAGGCGGGCCGACCGAGAGCCTGCTCATCCTCCTCGTGTTCTCCCTCGTGATCGTGCTCCTGATGGTCGCCATCACGTTCATGCTCTCCGCCTTCGGTCAGGAGAGCGTGAGGAAGCTCAGCCAGTACACGGACCTCATCAAGAAGGTGAGCGCCGTCGTGCTGATAGTCGTGGGCGTCTATCTAATCTACTACTACTTCACCAGCCACGTCATTTAGGTCTTACCCTCTCCCCAATCGTCATCCTCGCATCCACTATCTTCGCGCCCTTCTTCTTGCCGAAGACCATCATCGGATTGATGTCGAGCTCCTCGATCCGGTAGAAGTCGTTCACCAGCTGTGAGATCCGCTGGAGATGGTCTACGATGATGTTGACATCGGAGGCCTTCTCCCCCCTGACGCCCGTGAGGAGCGGATATCCTCTTATCGACTTGATCATCCTGTCAGCCTCCGCGTCCGTGAGAGGGGTTAATCTGAAAGCCACGTCCTTCAGTATCTCGACGTAAATCCCCCCCAGACCGAACATGATCAGAGGTCCGAATTTCGGGTCGTTCTTCATCCCGAGGATGACCTCCTTCCCGTCTGTGATGAACTCCTGTATGAGATAGCCCGAGATGGAGAATCCAGACCGCTTGATTCTTCTCGTGATCTTCTTCAGCCTCCGAGCGAGGTCTCTCTCGTCCTCGATGTCCAGGGCTATCCCGCCGAAGTCGGATTTGTGGACTATCTGAGGGGACATTGCCTTCAGGGCAACGGGATATTCGATTTCTGCCGCGAGCTTCTTCGCCTCCTCGAGGTCCTTTGCCACACCGTACTTGGCCAGAGAGAAGCCGTAGGCCTCGAGAACCTGCAGGACCTCGACCTCGTTGAGCCTGCATCTATCGTCCTGTTTGCACTCATCGAATATCCGGGCCACGCTCTTGCGGTCGACCTTGAACTCCTTCACGGTCCCCTTGTCTCTCTGCAGGTACTGGCCGTAAGCATACATCGAGGTCAGCGCCTTTGCCGCGGACTCTGGGAAAAGGTAAGCGGGAACGCCGTTCGTCGTGAGCGCGATGAACCCCGGCGACTCTTCCGTGCTCCCGAGGAAGCAGGACAGTATCGTCTTCTTCTTGTGCCTTTTTGCCACTTTCAGGATGCTGTTCGCGACCGCCAGCTCGTCCACCATCGCGGGCGGGACGAATATCACAAGGGCAGAATCCA
The DNA here is from genome assembly GCA_023129265.1 of Thermoplasmata archaeon. Classification (GTDB taxonomy): domain Archaea; phylum Thermoplasmatota; class Thermoplasmata; order RBG-16-68-12; family JAGMCJ01; genus JAGMCJ01. Next base: position 3,048 of record JAGMCJ010000225.1, read on the forward strand.
CCCTCGAATCGTTCAGCACCGCTCGGAGGGCCGCTTCGTATCCTTTCGGGTCGCCGTGCGCGGTCATGTCGACAGGATTGGTCGTTGTCGCTTCATCCATCAGAGCAGCTCTCAGCTTTTCTTGGGTCTTCCGCCCGAGCGTTGGAACGTCAAGACCGACGCTCACCAGGGCGTCCGTCGCCATGATTGCGGGACCGCCAGCGTTGGTCACTATGCCAACTTGCCGGCCTTTTGGTGTAGGCTGCATGGAGAAAGCCGTCGCAAGGTCGAAGAGTTCCTCGATTGATCCCACCCGTAATACTCCACACTGCTCGAAAAGGGCGTCTGTCGCTTCGTCCAATCCCGCCAGGGAGCCAGTGTGACTTGCGGCAGCTCTCTTCCCCGCCTCCGTCCGTCCCGATTTCAGTGCGATGACAGGCTTTCGCGGGGTCACTTCCCTGGCTATCCTCACGAAGTTGCGCGGATTACCGAAGCTCTCTATGTACATCAGTATGACATCCGTCTCAGGGTCCCTCCCCCAGTACTCGAGCAGGTCGTTGCCGGAGATGTCCATCTTGTTGCCCATGCTCACGAACTTGGAGAAGCCGATGTTTATCTTCCTGGCATGGTCGAGGACCGCAACGCCAAGAGCACCGCTCTGGGACATGAAGGCGGTCCTTCCGTGGAGGGGGTAGGTGGGTGCGAAGGTCGAGTCCATCATCACCCCCGGGCTCGTGTTTATGATGCCCATGCAGTTCGGTCCTATGGTCGCGATCTCGTGCTTTCTGACGAACCGCAGGAGTTCCTCCTCGCGATTGGTTCCCTCCCCGCCGATTTCCTTGAATCCAGCCGTTATCACGACGGCCCCGCGAATGCCCTTCTCAGCGCACTCCTCCATCGTGCTCATGACGTGTTCGGACGGTACGACAACAATTGCCAGGTCCACATCGTCTGGAATCTCGAGGACGGATGGATAAGCCCGTATCGAGTGGACATTCTTTGCCTTTCTGTTCACCGGATAGAGCGTTCCCTGGAAGCCGTACGTTATCAGCTTGTGCGTTATCTGGGCGCCCAACTTCTTCGGGTTTCTGGACGCGCCAATGACTGCTATCGACCTCGGATTGAAGACAGGATCGAGTCTGTGCCTCATTCTTCCCCTCCGTTTGGAGAAGTGAT
>JAGMCJ010000226.1 GCA_023129265.1 Thermoplasmata archaeon
TCGGGGATAACATGAAGGTCCTTTCGGTGGGAGGAGGAGCAAGGGAACATGCCATAGTGAAGTCCCTCGTAAAGGATGGCGCCAAGGTTTTTTCCGTCATGAAGAACAAGAACCCAGGGATAGCCAGGGACTCCGAGGAGTTCCTTCTTGCGAACGAGACGGACGTTGAGAAAGTCGCAGAATGGGCCAAGAACAAGGGCGTCGATTTCGCCGTTGTGGGGCCTGAAGGCCCCCTCGGAGAGGGCGTTGTCGACAAGCTTGCCACCCACGAAATCTCTGCCGTCGGTCCGACGAAGTTCGCGGCTCAACTGGAGATTTCGAAGGAGTTCTGCAGGAACCTGATGAGGGACCACAAGATATCCGGCTCCATCGACTACTGGGTGTTCGACAACGTTCCCGACCTGAAGAACCTCCTGAAAGACTACGACAAGGATGTGGTCATGAAGCCCATAGGTCTGACGGGCGGGAAAGGTGTCAAGGTGATGGGCGAGCACCTCATGTCGCACCAGGACGTTATCCGTTACGCTGAAGAGATTATCGAGAAGAAGATCGGTGGGAGCTCCCGCTTCGTTGTCGAGGAGAAGGTGGTCGGAGAGGAGTTCACGCTTCAGGCGTTCGCGGACGGAAGGAGGGTCGTGCCCATGCCATCGGTCATGGACCACAAGAGAGCGTATGAGGGAGACACGGGCCCGAACACTGGCGGCATGGGCTCCTACTCGATGAGGAACGGGCTGCCGCAGTTCGCGACGTTCGAGGAGATTGAGGAAGCGGTGGACATCATGCAGAAGACGGTCAACGCGATGCGCGCGACGGAGCATCCATTCCACGGGATCCTGTACGGCGGGTTCATGCTCACGCGCGAGGGTCCGAGAATCCTGGAGTACAACGTTCGCTTCGGCGACCCGGAGGCGATGAACGTCCTTCCACTGCTGGAGGAGAACTTTGTTGACCTTTGTGGCCAGATCATGGACTCATCGCTGCCCTCCTCGGTCAAGTTCGCTGAGAAGGCGACCGTGTGCAAGTATGTGACCCCGGTGGGGTACGGCGTCAAGTCCCAGGCGGGCGAGAAGGTTTTCGTCGATGAGACCAAAATCGAGCAGACCGGCGCGGAGCTGTACTACGCGTCCGTCGACGAGAGGGACAACGACATATACACGACGACATCGCGCTCTCTAGCCATCGTCGGAATGGATGAGGATATCGCAGAGGCCGAGCGGATGAGCGAGAGCGCCCTCCAGTATGTGAGCGGGAAGGTCTTCATGCGCCATGACATAGGGAAGTCCGATCCCATAGAGAAGAGAATCAGACGGATGGAAGCCATACGAAGGGGTGAGATACGATAGACGTAGTTGCCCTTGCTGAGAGGCTCGTCACGATACCGAGCGTTTTCGGGCGGGAGTGGGAGATAGGCGAGTTCATAGCCTCCTATTTCAAGGGCGAGGAGCTTGAGAGGCAGAGGGTCCACGGCTTCCCGCCGAACATCATCATCAGGCACGAGGTGGACGAGAACCGCCCGACGATCCTCCTGAACGGTCACATGGACACCGTCGAGCCCTCGTTTGACTGGACGAAGGCCCCCTTCTCGGCCACTATCGAAGGTGGCAGGCTG
>JAGMCJ010000227.1 GCA_023129265.1 Thermoplasmata archaeon
GCTGATGGACGCCTTCAAATCGGTCCAGTCGCCCAGGTCGAACGTCATCCTGTCGATAGTAGTCGACGAGGAAGGCGTCTCCACAGGAGCCTACAGGCTCGTGGAGGAAGTGAAGGCAGATGTGTGCCTCGTCACCGAGCCCAGCAACGAGAAGACTATCCTCGGCAGCAGGGGAAGATACGCCCTGGACATCGAGCTCTTCGGCAAGAAGACGCACGGGTCGAGGCCCGAGGAGGGCGTGAACGCGGTCGCCGAGATGTCCCGTGTGCTGGATGTTCTGGACGAGATCCAGCTCGGCAGCCATCACAAGCTTGGGAAGGCGTCCTTGGCCCCGCTCAAGATCCGAGGAGGGGGGGACTCCCTTTCCGTCCCGGACTACTGCAACCTGCTCGTGGACCGCCACATAGTCCCCGGTGAGGAGAGGGAAGACGTGATGCGAGCATTCGAGGAGAAGATAGGTTCCCTGGGGCTCAGGTGTCGCGTCAAGATATCCTGGATGAAGAGGAGCACGCCGTTCCTGGAACCGTACGTCATGAGCCGGAAGAACGAGCAGGTGAAGCGGTTCGCGCAGGTCCACAAGGACCATTTCGGGAGGCAGCCCGAGTTCAAGTACGCGAGCGGACCGGGCGACTACAACGTCTTCGCGACGAAGATGCCCACGCTGGTCCTCGGACCCGCTGGCGGGGATTGGCACCGACCCGATGAGTACGTGGAGATCGAGTCGTTGAACGCGTGCAGGGACTTCTATGTGCATCTCCTCGAATCCTTCTAGAGGGGCTGCGATGGTGCGGTGATATGGAAGTCGAACTAACGTTGGTCTGGCTCATCATCGGCGGGACGCTGATAGGGATATCCGTGGCCGTCAGGGCCATTTTCAAGAAAGAGGGCTCCTGGCCCATGGTCTTCCTGTTCATGGGGCTCGCCTTCGTGATCCTCTACTTCGAGCCTCTGCAAGAACCAGTGAATCTGGGGCTTCTCCTCTTCCTCGCAGCTATGAACGCGATCTGGATAGGACTTCTCGCCCAGAGACTCGTCCCGAGATTCGCGATCCTCGTGGCGATACTGGGGGCAGTAATGACCCTCCTGTATGCCTTCCTCCTCAGTTTCTGATGGTCCACGATGCGGTGTCCGGGACGTAGACCCAGTACGCCTCTCCCGCCACCATGAACTGGTTTGACGGAAGCACCTGCAGATAGTAAGGCGGTGCGGCCTGGTCGAAGCCCTCCACTCTCGTCGCTCCTGTCTCGGCCATCAGGTCCGCAACCTGGTAGCCATCTCGGAAGGAGGGGAACCCTATCAGATTCCAGCCCTTCAAGAGCTGTATGGTCGTCTGGTCTGGAACAACGCCCGCCACGAGGAAGTTGCCGTCGATAGTGCTGTTCACCCAGACTCCCATGGTCCGGTCCACGTCGTAGACGGTTGTGTAGGCCTTGAGCGGGGTGTGCTGCTTCCACTGCCGCCCTCCCCAGGCGTCGTAGATGCGGGAATCGGTGTAGTTGACGCTGCCGAGGACCTGCGA
>JAGMCJ010000228.1 GCA_023129265.1 Thermoplasmata archaeon
GGGTCCTTCAGCAGGAACGGAACGGAGACGAGGTTGCTTCCAGGTACCACGTGCTTGACGAGAAGACCGATCTGGTCCGTCGTCGACGCGGTGTTGTTGGCATCATCCCTGGACTCTGCGTAGCAGAACATGTTGCTCGGGGTTGAAGGCAGGTCGTAGAGGAAGTGGTTCATTCCCGCGGGAACGGACGCGAGGAATAGGTAGCCCTGCCTGTCCCTGTCGTAGCTGTTGCTGCAGTATATGTCGTAGGCGACAACGTCGTCCTCTCCCATTCCATCGTCCTTCGAGAGGCCCCAGCTGATGTTCATCTGGAAGTAGTCGGAGACCATCTCGGCCATGATGTTGTACGGATGACCGACCTCTCTGTCGGGCCAGACGAGGACGTCCGGGAGCGTCTTCAGGTAGATGTCCTTGTCCCCGTGCCTGTCCGTCTCCCACGCGACCCAGATCGAGTCCGTGTAGTCGCTTGCCGCGAGGAAGGGCTCCTCGTCCGAGTGCGCGCTCGTCGTCACCTGGATGGGCGGGGACCAGGATCCGTTGTACCGTTTGAGGTAGACGTCCTTGTTGCCGTGCCTGTCCGTCTCCCACGCTATCCACACGTTGTCGTGCACGTCCACCACGACGGAGGCCTTTATGTCGTGCCCAGGGTCGTCCGAGACCTGGAACTCGGGGGACCACGTGCCGTCGTAGTACCGCATGAAGATCTCCTTGTCCCCTGTCCGATCGGACTCCCACGTGACGTAGATGCGCCCCGTGCTGTCGGAGGCCATGGAGGGTCTCATATCGTCCAGAGGATTCAGGCTGACCTGCGTCTTGGGCGCCCATCCGGAGCCCGTCCAAAAGGTCGCGAACACGTCCCACTGCGTGTTTGAAATCTCGGCACCCCAAGCCGTCCAGACCGTGCCCGAGGCGTTGGTCGTAGCGGTGGGGCCTCCCCAGTAGCCCTGCGACCCGGCGTCGTTGTTCACGATCATGTCCGTCGTCCAGGTCATGCCGTCGAAGCTGGCGGCTGTTATGTTCATGTCGTTGTACGGGAGATTGTTCATCTGGTTGCCGCCCTCGTAGAGGTCGTAGTGGGTGCTGCGCATTATGACCCACAGATCCCCAGAGCCATCGATCGTCGCGACCGGAACCTGGTCCGAGTTGTCGATCTTCTCAGATGCGGTCACCTGGACCGTGGGTTCCCACGCGGCTCCGTTGAACTTCTTCGAGTACAGGTCGAACTTCTGGCTCCAGTAGTAGATGCCGCTCTTGAGACTAATGAAGTCCTGCCACTCCACGATGTTGCTCGAGTATATCGTGTACACGTTGCCGCTGTCATCCGCCACGAGATACGGCTGGCTCGTCCTCTTCGCATCGGTCACGATGGCGTTCTCGGGAGTGCACACGAGATCCTTGCAGCTCCTCACGGCGATGTCCCAGTCGTCGTGCTTCGTGTACGTGTGGTAGGCTATCCACATATTCCCGTTGGCATCCTCCACCATCGTCGGTTCAAGGCTGTTGTTGCGGTCGAACGTGATGCGAACTGGCGGGCTCCACATCCTCGTCCAGGTGGTGATGTTGAATGTCCTGGAGGCGAGGTTGTTTCCCTCGTCCAGTTCAGTGATTGTGTTGAATGAGTCGATCGTGACATAGACATCGTGCGGGCCAGAAATCCCGCTCAAGTTCCAGGTGACGGAGGCGGTCGCGTTGTCACGGGCGGGGACGCTCGGTATGACCTGGGTCGTCCCGATCCGCTTGTTCAGCGTGGGCGAGCCGTCGAAGAACTCCACTTCAACACTGCTCGCGTTGCCCCCGCCAATGTTCCTCACGTTTGCGATAAGCGTGATTATGTCCCCCTCTCCCGGATCTGGAGGATCGGACGTTATGTCTTCGGTGTCAAGGTCGAGGTCAGGCGGGCAGGAGACGACAAGCGGTGTCCCAAGGATTTGGGCCATCGTGTCGTAGGTCGAGTAGTCGGTAGTGTACGCGATCTGAGGTAACAGCACTTCTCTGCTGGCATGGCTCTTGGCCGTGAGCGGGACGAGTATGAATCCGCCTGCGGTTCCCGTCTGGGTCAGGAAGGAGGCTCCCATCCCCAATCCGGCCTGAACTCGAGAGATGACTATGGCCCGCCCGACGTAGCCATCCTCCTCGGGGATGAAGGGATAGTAGCTGACATTCCCTCCCGCCCAAGGAAACTGGTCACCCGAATACTTGTCTCGATACGCAAGCCTCGCGAAGTCGGGTATGAATCGCATGGTCGCCCTGCCTGTGTTCGGATTGGCCATGACGTAGTAGTCAAAGAAGTCGTCCGAGGTTCCCCTTATGACGAACTGACCATCATTGCCATCCTGATCGTAGTAGAACCTGTAGCTGCCGTCCGTCTGCGGTTCCATGTAGTTGACCGACCTCTGCGCGGAGCTGTTCCCCATGTTCCGGTAGAAGGTCAGCCAGCCGTCGTTCGTTCCCACGGCGATGTCCTCGCGACCGTCTCCATTGAGGTCCACGAACTCGGGTGCGCTGTAGTCCCGCGTCCCATCCGTCGCCCCGCCGCGCACATTGTTGAACATGCCCGGATAGAGCTGATCGTATACCGGACTGAACCTCGTGCCGGTGTTGAAGTAGAGGACGAGGCTGCCGTATGGCGCAGTGTCCTGTCCTGATATGAAGTCCAGATCTCCATCGCCATCGACGTCAGAGAAGGCGGGTGTCGCGTACTTCCCAGGCTTCTTGGACAGCCCCGCGTTGAGGAAGTCGAAAACCAAGGGGTCGTATGCCCAGGATGGTTGCAGAACGGTCCCAGTGTTCCTGTAGAGGTGCACACAACCAGTGGCATTCCCCACGACAAGGTCGAGGTCCCCGTCAGTGTCTATGTCCACGAACTCAGGGGCGCTGTTGTCCCCTACATCCATTCCGGGGAACATCGACGCGTTGAGTGTCCATGAAGCTGAGACATTCGTGCCAGTGTTCTCGTAGTACACCAGCGTGCCATCGTCCCCTCCGAGAGTAAGGTCGAGGTCGTTGTCCG
>JAGMCJ010000229.1 GCA_023129265.1 Thermoplasmata archaeon
CGAGCCCTCCAAGAAGGGGATTGGCGAGGGGCCGTTCGGAATGCGGGAGGGCATGAACAAGTTCCTCAAGGAGGTCGCGATCACATTCAGGCGGGACAACGAGACGAACAGACCGCGAATCAACAAACCCGATTCCCGCCTGGACCGCGAGCAGAAGGCGTCGGGCGAGTACTACTACGCCTGAGCGGGGCGTTTCCTTGTCCAGACGAAGTAGATGATTATGACCGCCAGAACCGCGACCAGCGCGATGATGTCCAGATACTCGAAGAACCCTTCCAGGGCATCCAGCTGGCTGCTGAGGAAGTAGCCCGTGAGCGTCAGTACGGTGTTCCAGACGAGGGCCCCGAAGAACGTTGAGATCACGAAGTTGCGCAGGTCCATTCTCGCCATTCCGGCGGGAAACGATATGAACGACCTCGTCCCCGGGAGGGAGTGTCCGATGAAGATGGAGACCCTGCCGTACTTCTCGAACCACCGCTCGGCTCGCTCGAGATGCTCCTCCGTCAGCCTGAAGTACTTCCCGAACCTGTGCACGAAGCCTCGCCCGAAGTAGTCCCCGATGAAGTATGCAACGGTGGAACCCAGTGTCGCGCCGACAGTCGCTACGATTATGATCGCCCAGACCTCGAACCGACCCTCATAGGCCAGGGAGCCCGCCAGGGGGAGGATCGCCTCGCTCGGGATGGGTGTGATGATCCCCTCCACGAACATCGCAAGGAATATCCCTGGGTAACCAAGGACAAGAACCAGGTCCCTCACGTAACCCACAATATCTGCTACAATCGAGGACATGTGGCTGTCACTATGAGGCGCAATCCGTAGTTAATGCTTTGCTCCCACGTATCTTCCGGATGGCTTGCCCATCGCATCCCCATCTCGCATGATTTGCTCGCCCCGGAATATGGTCGCCAGCGGGAAGACGCCGCTCATGCCCTCGAAGGGCGTCCAGCCGCACTTGGAATGCAGGTCGTCCGCTCTGATCCTCCGCGGGCTCTTGAGGTCGACCGCGATCATGTCGGCATCGTATCCAATCTCGATCCTCCCCTTCTTCAGGGAGAGCATCTCGGCGGGCCGCTCGCATACGGCGTTGACGAACCGCTCAAGAGGTAGGCTCCCTAACCTGACCCTCTCCAGGAGAAGAGGGATCATAGTCTCCACCCCTGGCATTCCTGCGGGGGCGGAATCGAAGCCCGCCTCCTTCTCATCCATCGTGTGGGGCGCGTGGTCGGATGCCACGACGTCTATCCTTCCATCGGCGAAGGCCTGCCACAACGCGTTCTGGTCATGCCTGTGTCTGAGCGGAGGATTCACCTTCGCAAATGCGCCCAGGTTGCAGTTGACATTGAGGAACAGATGGTGGGGGGTGACCTCGCTCGTGAAACCCGTGTCGGCAAGCGACCCCAATCCCCTCTCGGATGAAACGTGTGCCAAGTGGACTCTCAGTCCCGTGAGCCGCCTCGCCATCTCAATTCCACCGACCTCGGCGCTGTCAGGCCTCGATGCTAGGTGGTCCTCGAGCCTCTTGGCCTCCATGTCCCTGATGAGACTTGGATCCTCGCAGTGTACCGAAATGAACTTCCCCGCCGCGGAAAGCTCCTCTTTGAGCTCGAGCAACTTGGCGAAATCGCCAACCGCCAGATCGCCCTCCGACACGGCCAGGTACATCTTGAACGCCGTTGCGGTCTCGGCGAGTCCCTCGACATTGCTCTCCTCCGTCAACCCGGCGTACAGCCCGAAGTCCACGAACGCCTTCTGCTCGACCGCCGCGACCTTCTCCTTGACCCTCTCGGGAGTGGTCGCAGGAGGTATGGTATTCGGCATGTCGAACGCACACGTTATCCCGCCGCAGGCAGCGGCCTTCGTCCCAGACAAGAAATCCTCCTTGCGTGTCAGTCCAGGCTCGCGGAAGTGCACGTGGAGGTCGATACCGGCAGGAAGAATGATGCCATCGAAGCGCAGCCTCTCGTCGCCCTTCAGGGTTCGCTTGATCTCAGCTATCCTGCCGTTCTCCACGCCGATGCAGCAGTCCTGCAGGCTTCCGCGGACGTATGCGCGACCCTCAATGATCATCCTTTCCACCCAGGACGCGTCTCTCTATCTCTCCTCTGGGCGTCTTCTCGCCGAAGATCTCCGCGGAGAACTTGTATATCCGCGTGTCCCCTTTCAACCAGTCGTCTGGTCTCAGGCCCGCCTTCATGCACGTGTGCGACAGGAACTCCTCGGCATCCCATTCCCAGTCGATTGGGACTTGCGGCAGGAGAAGGCCTCTGAAAACACCCTTCCTGGCAATCAGCCCATCCCTCCCTATCACGATGCTCTTCAAGTACTCTTTGGGCTTCGTGGCCGGAATCTCCTCGGGCGGCGTGAGCAGACTGACCTCGATCACGATGTCGTCCAGCTCATCTTCTCTCAATGGCGGGAACCTAGGGTCCCTCGTGGCCTCCTGCGACGCCTTGACGAGCGCCTCCTTCAGCGGGAAGAACGGCTCCGGATAGCCGATGCAGCCCCGAAGGTCCCTCGCGGGGAACGTGTCGATGGTGACGAAGACGCCCGACTTCTCCCCGAAACTGTCGGGGAGGTCGAGGTCGTGCCGCACCTCTCCGCGGACGTAGTTCTCGATGACTTTCCGCGCGGCCAGAACAGCGCGTTCCCCCTCCTCCTCCGAGTACATCAAAGCACATAATCAAGATGCACAACTTAAACTCTTGGATGTTCACAATCCTTAAATGGAAACACGACGTTTAGGAGAATCAGTGATAAACAAGGGAGATCTCCAGGTTCCGGTTATGGAAGTGATGTCCGTAAACCCCGTCACGGTGCAACCGAAGGAGACGGTCGATATGGCGTCCAAACTGATGAAGGACAGGGGCATCGGGAGCCTAATCGTCGTCAAGAACGGGAAGCCCGTGGGCATAATCACCGAGAAGGACATCGTAGCGAAGGTCGTGGCCGAGGATGCAAAGCCGTCCGCGATCAAGGTGAAGCAGATAATGAGCAGCCCCGTGAAGACCATCCATCCGCACGAGTCGATCGAGGACGCGGCCAAGCTCATGGCCGAGAACAGGATAAGGAGGCTGGTCGTTTTGGAGAAGGGTAAGCTGCTCGGAATCGTCACGGAGAACGACATCATCAGGATATGGCCGAGCCTAATCGAGCTCACCAGGGAGATCTCCAGAATATCCTCCGAGAGCCTGGGGGCGTCGGGGGTGCAGGGCTACTGCGAGCTCTGCAGGGTTTTCGCCTATAACCTCCAGGAAGTCCAGGGCCAGCTTGTCTGCAGGGATTGTCGCGAGGGATAACCACGACAAAACCTTTATCATTGTCCTCAGGTGCTTCACACTCGTAAGGATGAAGTTTGTGAAGATTTCTCAAGATGAACTGGCCAAAGCAAGGCAGCTCTATGAGAGCATCATGTCCTATGCCTGCCACGGACTCTTCTTCCACGAGGGGATCCTATATGGGGCGGAGATCGCCAAGATTGCGAAGAATAACTCGGACGACTACTTCGACGCCGCAGCCAAGATTATGACTGCCAGAGGTTGGGTCGATTCGATTGAATTCAGGGAGAATGAGGCGATCGTGAAGGGGTCCGTCGAGATGAGGCAAGGCGGTGATTCAGAAACGTGCCACAGGATAAGAGGGATCATTACCAGAGTCTACGGGGAGCATCATGGTAGTGAGGTAAGATGCATCGAAACGAGTTGCGAGAGCACGGGAAAGAGTAGTTGTGTGTTTATCATAGAGCCTGAAACCATGGAGTGACGGATATGGACGATATGCTCAAGCAGTTGAGAAAAACGTGTGGGGCGGTTGCGTCTGCGGTCGTAGGAAAGGACGGACTGATGATGCATCACGACGTACCTGACGAAGTGGCGCTGGAGACCTTCGGAATCATGAGTGCCACCATCGTTGGAGCTAGCGTAACGGCGGCGACGGAGCTCGGAAAGGATGAGCCATCGAGGATCGTAGTGGAGACCGGGGACCTGAACATGATCATCTACAATGCTGGAAGGCGGGCCCTCCTCGTGGTCGCCGTGCCCAATGACAGGAGCGTCGAAGACGTCGATAAATCCGTCCAGGAAATCTTGGTCAGTGCAAAGGAAATCTAGGCGAGATTCAAGTCCTTGGTCTTTTCTTCCGAAGGAAGTCCTTCCTTGCTCCATCCTCGTGCTTCGAAGTAGTCGTCCAGCATCTTGTTCATCTCCCTTTCCGTGACGACGTGGCCTTTGGACGCCCCCTCGGGTATGGGAAGCGTCAGGAGCCTTTTCGGAAGCCGGAAATCGTCCCTGGTCAGCCCCTCTCTCAGGTTGAACATGTGCTTCAGGTTGTTGATCCTCTCGCCCAGTCTCAGTATCTCCGATTCCGAGAATTCCAGCCCGGTCACGGATGCCAGAACGTCGACGAATCCATCGGCCAGGAAGTATCCCCGCGAGAACTTGCAGACACCCAAGACGTCGTACACGGTCATCATGTCCTCGAGCTCCTTGATTTCGACACCCTTCCCCTCGGTCGAGAACCTGTCCACTCCCTCGAACTTCCAGAACTTGCCCGTCAGCTCCAGGGCGTACGCGCAGCTCCGAAGGTGGCATGCTCCGCGCGAGGATGTCATGAAGGCCAGCGCCATGCCCTTTATCCCCCTGACGTCGTAGGCGGGCGGCTCCATGCCTTTCACGTGAACGGCGTAGTCCTCAGCTCCTTTCCCTATTCTCTCGCTTGCTCGTTTCACGCCCTCTGCGAGAACGTCGCCAAGGCCCTCTCTTCTCGCAATCATCTCGATGAGCTTCAGCTCGGCCTCGGGGTTGCCGAACTCGAGATCCAGCCCGCCAGTGTCCTCCCGCGTGAGGATCCCATCCTGGAACAGGTCCATGGCGAAGGCCACTGCGGCGCCCGCCGATATGCCATCGAGCCCGTGGAGATCGCACAGCTCGTTCGCCCTGGCCAGCTCCTCGATGTCCCCCATCCCGCACAGGCCGCCGAGCGAGTAGAGCAGCTCGTACTCTATGCCGTCGATTCTGAGTCCCGCGTACTTGCCCTCGTCGATGCCGAATATCCTCCCGCAGGGTTTCGGGCACGCCAAGCACGCGTTGTTCCTCCTCGTGTACAGCGGAGCCCAGTGGTACGGGTCTATCTTCTCCCTGTCGTCAAAGACGCCTTCCCGCCAATTCCTCGTTGGGAAGGTCCCCTTCTCGGAGTTCATCCACTCAAGGAACTCGCCCGTCCCGTACTTCGTGTCATCGTTGAAGGCCGGGCTCTCGATCATCCTCTCATAGTATCGGAGACAGAGCTCCATGAGCTTGTCCGCGTCGTGAGGCACGAGGTCCCCCGTGCCCTTCACCGCGATGGCCTTCAGCTTCTTTGAGCCCATGACCGCTCCGAGCCCGCCTCTCCCGGACTGCCTGTCCTCGCAGTCGATGTTCGCATATCTGACGAGGTTCTCCCCGGCGATCCCGATGCATGCAACGACCGCATCACCCTCGGTCCTCCTGATCTCCTCTGCGGTGGCTCTGGTGTCCTTCCCCCAGAGGTCCCCGGCATCTCTTATCTCAACGTCCTCGTCGTCTATGAGGATGTAGCGGGGAGAGCCCGACATCCCGGACACGAGGAGAAGGTCATATCCCGCCCGCTTGAGTTCGCTCCCCAACCTCGCCCCCATGACGCTCTCCGCGATCGTTCCGGTCAGCGGTGACTTGGCGCAGAAGAGCACCTTGCCCCCCGTGGGTACCGGAAAGCCATTGAAGAGGCCGGGAGCCAGGATCAGGATGTTAGAGGGGTCCAGCGCGTCCGCATTCGGGGGCACGTTGTCGTACAGGAACCTCGCGGCGAGGCCCGTCCCGCCCAGGTACGTCCTGACGAGGGACTCGGGCAGTGGCGATTTCTCAACCGCCTGGGCCGTCAGGTCGACCCTCAGGACCTCTCCCGCGAAGCCCTTCACCTCACCACCTCCGTGGCGTCCTTGGCCTTGTCGAACTCATCTGGAATCCCTTCCTCGAACGTTATCGCCTCCAGCGAGCAGAACTTTATGCACGTCGGGTCACCATCGCAGAGATTGCACTTGAACGCGACATCGCCCCTCATGTGAATGGCGTTGTACGGACACGCCTCCACGCACTCCCCGCAGCCTATGCACTCCTCCCTGATGACCTCGATCGCATGCCCGTTCACGTCTTTGATGCAGTCGACAGGGCACACTTGAGCGCACTCCTTGTCGCAGGACGTTCCTTGATTGCACACCACCGGGACATAGTGCTCGATGCCCTTCCTGTGGACCCTTATCCTGGCCCATTCCCTGTTCACGAGACCCTCGTGGTGAAGCGAACAGGCCATCTCGCACATCCTACAGCCAGTGCACCGATCCAAATGCGGAACAATCGCCCTCATCCTATCCCTCTCTGGAATCCGCGGAGGCAATAAAAAGACTGTTGTGCTGGGACGGACATATCGACCTCGCGTTCCCTTGAGTCCGCCGCGGTCACTCGAGATCAATCTCGGAAAGCCTCGGGGCCGGGACCGCCTCCTCGGCCCTTATCCTGGACTTTATCGCGAGCCTGACAGCACCGCGGATGTTGCCCGTCTG